>VERU01000196.1 GCA_018882485.1 Rhodoferax sp.
GCCTTCGGGATCGTGGCCGCGGTGCTGGGTGTGGTCAATACCATGGGCTCGGTCGGGCAGCCGCCGGCGGTGCTGGGGGGCATGATCGCCTCCGCGCTGGTGGGCACCTTTCTGGGCATTCTGCTGGCCTACGGGGTGGTGGAGCCGCTGGGCGGCCTGCTGGAGCAGAAGGCCCAGGACAGCGCCAAGGAATTCGAATGCATCAAGTCGACCCTGCTGGCCAGCATGCAGGGCTACAACCCCGCCACGGCGATCGAATTCGGACGCAAGGTGCTGTTCTCCACCGAACGGCCGACCTTTCTTGAACTGGAAAGCCACGTCCGCGGCAAGAAGTAAGCTGGGCGGTTCCCCCCATGGCCACCAATCCGGACAAGCTCCAGCCCATCATCGTCAAGAAGGTCAAGAAGGGCGGGCACGGCGCCCACGGCGGCGCCTGGAAAATCGCCTACGCCGACTTCGTGACGGCCATGATGGCCTTCTTCCTGCTGATGTGGCTGCTGGGCTCCACCTCGGAAGGCGACAAGAAGGGCCTGGCGGACTTCTTTGCCTCCCCCATGAAAGTCGCCCTGCAGGGTGGCAGCGGGGCCGGCCAGAGCAGCAGCGTGATCAATGGCGGCGGGACCGACCTGACACGCACCACCGGGCAGAATGCCCGCGCCGACGCCGCCGACGTGGTGCAGAAGAAGATGGTGATCGAGGCCGTGAAGGCCGAAATCGCGCGGCAGGACGCCAAAAAGATGCAGTCGCTGAGTCAGAAAATCAGCGCGGCCATCACCAGCAACCCCAAGCTGGCCGAATTCAGTTCGCAAATCCGGCTCGATGCCACGCCCGACGGGCTTCAGATCCAGATCGTGGACGACCAGCGGCGACCCATGTTCGACTCGGGCAGCGCCGTGGTCAAGCCCTACATGCGGGACATCCTGCGCGAAATCGGTGCCGTTCTGGCCGAGGTCGACAACAAGGTGAGCCTGGACGGTCATACCGATCGCACGCCCTACGGAAGCGGTGAGCGCGGCTACAGCAACTGGGAGTTGTCGGCCGACCGGGCCAACGCGTCGCGTCGCGAACTGCTGGCCGCAGGCTTGCCCGAGGACCACGTCGGACGCGTGGTCGGCCTGGCCGCCAGCAACCTGCTGGATCCGGCCGACCCGACCGGCGCCACCAACCGCCGGATCAGCATCATCGTGCTGACCAAGGAAGCCGAAGAACGGCTGGTGGGTTTCGGCCGAACCGCCGCCGGACCCGTGCCGGTCGCGCAGCAGGCCAAGCCCTGAAACCGGCCGCCCTTGCCCTACACTCCCTCCCCCGGTATGTCGCGCCGCCTGGCGCTCTGGACGCCCCCTCGAAAGGATACCCTGTGGCCAGTGATCTCCGATTCTTGGTCGTTGACGACTTCTCCACGATGCGCCGCATCGTCCGTGGCCTGCTGAAAGAAATCGGCTACACCCAGGCCGAAGAGGCCGAAGACGGACAGGCCGCGCTCTCCAAATTGGTGGCTGGAAATTTCGATTTCGTGATCAGCGACATCAACATGCCCAACATGAACGGGTTCGAGCTGCTGGGCGAAATGAAGAAGCATGAAAGGCTCAAGAACCTGCCGGTCCTGATGGTGACGGCCGAGGCGCGCAAGGAGGACATCGTGCTCGCGGCCCAGAAGGGTGCGGCCGGTTTCATCGTCAAGCCCTTTACCAAGGCCACGCTGGAAGACAAGCTCAACCTCATCCTGACCAAATTCGGCATGAAATGAGCGCATCGCCCACGACCGAACGCGCGCAGCAGGCGGCGCTCCCCGAGACCTCGGCCGAAGCTGGTGCCAACGACATCCATCACAGCCTGGGCACCCTGACGCGCCAGCTGCACGACGCACTGACGGCACTGGGGCTGGCGGAGCGGCTCAAGGGCCTGGCCGGCGAACTGCCCGACGCCCAGAGCCGCCTGTCCTACATCTCCCGCCTGACGGGTGAGGCCGCGGACAAGGTGCTGACCGAAGTCGACGCCGCCCGCTTGCAGCAGGACCAGGTGCTGGCCCACAGCCGGCAGCTGCGGGAACTGATCGCCGCACCAGACTGCCCGCAGCCCCTGCGGGCCCAGGCCGCGACCTGTCTGGGCGGCATCGAATCCGGCGTGCAACAGGTGCAGGGCCACCTCACCGAAATCATGATGGCCCAGGGCTTTCATGACCTGACCGGCCAGGTCATCCGCAAGGTGGCGGCACTGGCCAGCGACATGGAACAGCAACTGGTCCAGATGCTGCTGCAGACGGCGCCCGCCGAGGCCTTGCCACGGGCCGCCTCCGGCGATGCGGGCAAATCCGCTGGTCTTGCCGGTCCGGTGATCGACCCCAGGGGCAACCCCCAGGTGGTGGCCAACCAGTCCGAGGTGGACGACCTGCTCGCCAGCCTGGGGTTCTGACCCCGGCCGCGCCTGAAATAGGCGGCCGTAACACCGCCTTTTCCCGCTTTAGCCCGCACGTCCCCTCGGGACAATGGCGGCCACACCCCGTTGGCCGCCATGGAATCGAACAGTCAGGACCGCAACCTACCCGCCTCGGAACGCAAGCTCCAGAAGGCCCGGGAGGACGGCCAGGTCACCCGCTCCCGCGACCTCGCCCACCTGGCCGTGCTGGGTGCCGGCGGCCTGACACTGCTGTCCGGCGCCCCCGCACTGTTCGACCGATTGCAGGCCCAGATGGCGATGCAGCTGCGCTTTGGCGCCCGCGACGTGACCGACCCCGCCAGCATGCTGGAACGCCTGCAGCAGATGGCCGTCGTCGGGCTGACGGCCTGCGTGGTGTTCGGCACCATCGTGATGGCCGCCACCATCCTGGGCACCATCGCCACCGGGGGCTGGGTGCTGACACTCAAGCCGGTGATGCCCGACTGGAGCCGCATCAATCCGCTGACGGGCTTTGGAAGGATGTTCACCAAGGACAAGCTGGTGGAGGCGGTCAAGATGACCGCCATCACCGCGCTGCTGCTGGCGCTGGGTGGCTGGTACATCAGCGCCGGACTGGATGCGCTGAGCCTGCTGGTGTTGCAGCCTTCCAGCTCCGCACTGCGGCACCTGATCGACTGGCTCACACGGGGCATGGGCCTGCTCATGCTGGTCGTGCTACTGGTGGCCCTGATCGACGTGCCGCTGCAGAATTTCCTGCACCGGTCGCGGCTGAAGATGTCGCACCAGGAGGTGAAGGAGGAGCACAAGCAGTCCGATGGCAACCCGCAACTCAAGGGGCGGCAGCGGCAGCGGCAGCGCGAACTGGCGCAAGGCGCCAGCGTGCAGGCGGTCCCCAAGGCGGATTTCGTGCTCATGAACCCCACCCACTATGCGGTGGCCATCCGCTACGACGACAAAGCCATGCGCGCGCCGCAGGTGGTGTCCAAGGGCGCCGATCTGCTGGCCTTCCGCATCCGGGACCTGGCGCGCCAGCACCAGGTTCCCGTGCTGCAGTCGCCCATGCTGGCACGGGCGCTGTACGCCCACGCCGAGATCGATCAGGACATCCCCACCAGCCTGTACACCGCCGTGGCGCAGGTACTCGCCTATGTGTACCGCCTGCGAGCGGCCCTCCGCGGCAACGGGCCGATGCCGGGCGACCTGCCCCAACCCGATGTACCGCCTGAGCTGGATCCCCACGCCCGGGTCGTCGCAGCCACGCCCAGCACATGAATCCCCAACTCCAGGTTCTTCAGCAGTGGTTCGGCCGGCACGCCTCCCTGATCCAGGGGGCTGCGGCCCCGCTGCTGGTGGTACTGATCCTGGGCATGATGGTGCTGCCACTGCCGCCCTGGCTGCTCGACACCTTCTTCACGCTCAACATCTCGGCCGCCCTGATGGTGATGCTGGTGGCGGCCTACATGATCAAGCCGCTGGATTTCGCCGCCTTTCCGACCGTTCTGCTGCTGACCACCCTGATGCGGCTGTCGCTGAATGTGGCATCGACACGGGTGGTGCTGCTCGAGGGCCACACCGGCCCTGGTGCCGCAGGCGCCGTGATCGAGGCTTTCGGCCACTTCCTGATCGGCGGCAACTTCGCCGTCGGTCTGATCGTGTTCTCCATCCTGGTGGTGATCAACTTCGTGGTCGTCACCAAGGGCGCAGAACGCATCGCCGAGGTCTCGGCCCGCTTCGCCCTGGATGCGATGCCCGGCAAGCAGATGGCCGTCGACGCCGACCTCAATGCCGGCCTGATCGACGAGAAGGAAGCCAAGCGGCGCCGTGCCGAAGTGTCCGAGGAAGCCGACTTCTTCGGCTCCATGGATGGCGCCTCCAAGTTCGTGCGGGGCGATGCCATCGCCGGCATCCTGATCCTGCTGATCAACATCTTCGGCGGCTTCGCCATCGGCATGCTGCAGCACGACCTGAGCGCCTCGCAGGCTGCCAACAGCTACATCCTGCTGGCCATCGGTGATGCGCTGGTGGCCCAGGTTCCGGGCCTGCTGATTTCGGTGGCCGCCGCGATGGTGGTCTCGCGCGTCGGCAAGGAGCAGGAACTGGGCCTGCAGATCGTTGAGCAGATCTTCATTTCGCCGCGCATCCTGGGCATCACCGGCGGCATCATGGGCGTGCTGGGCATCATCCCGGGCATGCCGCATGTGGTGTTTCTGGGCATCGCGGCGGTCCTGGGCTACAGCGCCTGGGTCATGGCCACCCGCCCGCCCCCGGCCGCCGAACCCGCTCCGGAAACCAGCGCACCGCAACCCGATGGCGAAGCCAGCTGGGACGACCTGCAACCGGTGGACCAGCTCGGCCTGGAACTGGGCTACCGGCTCATTGCCCTGGTGGACAAGAACCGCCAGGGCGACCTGCTGACCCGCATCAAGGGGGTGCGGCGCAAGTTCGCGCAGGAAGTCGGTTTCCTGCCTCCGGCCGTGCATGTGCGCGACAACCTGGAGCTCAAACCCAGCGCCTACCGCATCACCCTGCGCGGGGTGATCGTGGGCGAAGGCGAAGCCTTTCCCGGCATGCACCTGGCGATCAACCCGGGCGGCATCACCACCCCGCTCATCGGCACGGCCACCACCGACCCGGCCTTCGGTCTGCCCGCCCACTGGATCGACGAACGCCAGCGGGAAGCGGCGCAAATGGCCGGATTTACCGTGGTTGATTCCGAGACCGTGATGGCCACCCATTTGTCACACTTGATGCAGGTACAGGCCGCCCGCCTGCTGAGCCGAACCGAGACGCAGCAGCTGGTGGAACACGTGGCCAAACAGGCACCGAAGTTGATCGAGGAAGTGGTTCCCAAAATGGTATCCATCGCCGTATTCCAGAAGGTGCTCCAGCTGCTGCTGGAGGAGGCCGTGCACATCCGCGACATCCGGACCATCATCGAATCGCTGGCGGAAAACGCCGCCTCCATCAGCGACCCCGTCGAGCTGGCCCGGCGGGTGCGCATCGCCCTTTCGCCGGCCATCGTGCAGCAGATCTACGGCCCGGCACGCGAACTGGATGTGATCGCCATCGATCCCCCTCTCGAACGGCTGCTGGTCCAGGCGCTGGGCAACGCCAGCG
>VERU01000197.1 GCA_018882485.1 Rhodoferax sp.
GCACTTCTTTTACTGCATTCTTAACATTTTCACCAAGTGTTAATACAGCTCTTTCAGTTCTTTCTGCTTCTCCTGACCCTTGTAGGCTTTGTAAAACAACTATTAACTTTTGTAAGTTGTCTATATCAATGCCTTGCAATTTATATGCGGCTTCTACAATGTCGAGGTTTGCTTTTGCTTTATCTTGCTCTGCTCTTGCAATTCGTTCAGCTGATAACGCAGCATCCAAACTTACTTTATTCAATCTTTCAGCAGCAAGAGACTCTTTAGATTTGCTGTCTGCTTTGATGCTTTGATTTTCTAGTGCAATTCTTTCTAATGCTAATCTTTCTTGAATAGCTTTCTGCTTAGCTGCTTGCTCTTCAAGTTCGCTTACTGCTTTGTATAACTGCTCCTTATCAACAAGTGGAGAGTTTTCAATATACAGTTTACTTGGAACCTGTACGCCAAGCTGTCGGTGCATTCGCGCAGCGAGGCGGTGTTCGAGGCTTCGCGCATGGGGCTGTTGTGATGGCCGCGTTGGGACGCCACTGGCGCATCCAGCTGCTCATGCTGGTGGGGTTGGTGCTGCTGGGCGGGCTGATCGGCCCGCCCTCGAGGGCCGAGGTTCGCGTGTTGCGCGAGGCGCAGGCCGAGCTCGTCACGCCTTCGGGCACCCAGAGCCGCACCGTGACCCTGCCGTATCTGTGGGAGCGCGAGCAGGGTGCGGTGCCCGGTCGGTCGGTGTTCACCCTGGGCTTCGTGCTGGAACCGGTGCCCACCGAGCCCTGGGCGCTGTCCTTGCCGCGGGCAGCCAATGGCTACGAGGTTCGGCTCAACGGGGTGGTGCTGGATCGCTTTGGCGATCTGACGCGCAGCGGTGAATCCGACGCCAAGCTGCCCCGCCTGGTGCGGGTGCCGGCCGACGTGCTGCAGCCGCACAACGATCTGCGCATCGCGCTGCGCAGCGACGTGGGACGCCAGAGTGGCCTGGGCGCCGTCACCCTGGGGCCGGCGGCTCAGGTGGAGGCGCTGCACCAGCCCCTGTGGCTGTGGCGGGTGTTCGGGCGCCAGATGGTGGCGGTGTTCAGCGCACTGATCGGCCTGATCGGTCTGGTGCTGTGGCTGACGCAGGGGGAACGCCTGCCCGACGGCCGGTTTCGGCGCGATGCGGTGTACCTGTACGGCGGCCTGGCCGAGGTGTTCTGGACGTTTCGCGTGAGCGACTCGCTGATCGAGAGCCCGCCGCTGTCGCTGCCCTGGTGGAGCGTGATGTCTTCGGTGGCCCTGGGCGCCTGGGGCTGCCTGACCATGCTGTTCTGTCTGCGGGTGATGGGCTGGGGTTCCGCGCCGGGTTTGCGGCGGTTGCAGCAGTGGCTGTCGCTGCTGGCGGCCGCCGGTTTTCCGGCGGGCGCCGCGGGCTGGGTGTATGCCCGTCCGCAGGCCCTCACGCTGTGGTACGGCCTGCTGGGCCTGACGTTTCTGGTGTTTGCCCTGGCCATTCTGCGCGCAGCGCTGAGGCGCGCGGCCGACCTGAACACCCGGTTGCTGGCTTTTGCCGTGCTGTTCAATGTGCTGACCGGGTTGACCGATCTGTACCGGCTGCGGGTGCAGCCCTCGACCGACGGCAGCACCAGCCTGTATTTCTCGTCGGTGCTGTTCGGGCTCGCCGCCGGCTTCATTGTGCTCATGCGCTTTCGTGCGGCCAGCGAGCAGGCCCGCAACCTGACACGCAACCTGACCGAGATCGTGCGCCAGCGCGAGCAGGAGTTGCGCCGCAGCTACGACCGGCTGGCGGAGCTGGCCCGCGATCAGGCCACGGCCGCCGAGCGCAGCCGCATCCTGCGTGACATGCACGATGGCGTGGGCGCCCACATCAGCACTGCCATCCGGCAGTTGCAGTCGGGCCGTGCCACGGCGCCCGAGGTGTTGCAGACCCTGCGCGATTCGCTGGACCAGCTCAAGCTGTCGATCGACGCGATGCACCTGCCCGCGGGCGATGTGACGGCCTTGCTGGCCAATGTGCGCTACCGGCTGGAGCCGCGGCTCAAGGCCTGCAATCTGCACCTGGAGTGGGCCGTGCAGGAGATCGAACCGCTGGCTTCGCTGGATGCGGCGGCGATGCGCCAGCTGCAGTTCATGGTGTTCGAGGTCATCTCCAATGTGCTGCAGCACGCGGCGGCCCGCCGGCTGCGCATCCAGGCCGCCGCCACGCCGCAGGGTGTGGCCATCGACATCGAGGACGATGGCGTGGGTTTCGATACCGGCGCGGGTGGAGGGCGCGGCCTGTCGACCTTGCACCAGCGGGCCCAGGCGATCGGCGCCGAGCTGCGCATCGACAGCCGTCCGGGCGCCGGCACGCGCCTGGGCCTGTGGCTGCCTTGCGGATAATCCCGGGTCATGGCAGCAGTGTTTCAGGCGCCGGCCCTGTGGCGGCGCGTCGGTCCCTGGTTTCGCGGTTTCGACGCCCCGCTGGCGGCGGTCGTGCTGCTGCTGGCGGCCGCCGGCCTGCTGATCATGTACTCGTCGGGCTACGACCACGGCACCCGCTTTGGCGACCACGCCCGCAACCTGCTGATCGCCGGGTTGCTGCTGTTCGGGGTGGCGCAGGTGCCGCCCCAGCGCCTGATGGCCCTGGCCATCCCGCTCTACACGGTGGGCGTGGCGCTGCTGGTGGCGGTGGCCCTGTTCGGCCTGACCAAGAAGGGGGCGCGCCGCTGGATCAATCTGGGGATGGTGATCCAGCCCAGCGAGATCCTCAAGATCGCCATGCCCCTGATGCTGGCCTGGTGGTTCCAGAAGCGCGAGGGCCAGTTGCGCCCGCTGGATTTCGGTGTGGCGGCCCTGCTGTTGGCCGTGCCGGTGGCCCTGATCGTGCGCCAGCCCGACCTGGGCACGGCCCTGCTGGTGCTGGCGGCTGGTTTGTCGGTCATTTTCTTTGCCGGGCTGAGCTGGCGCCTGGTGCTGCCGCCGGTGCTGCTGGGCGTGGTCGGAGCCGGTCTGTTGGTGGCCTTTGAGCCGCAACTGTGTGCGCAGGGCGTGGCCTGGCCCGGCCTGCACGATTACCAGCAGCAGCGGGTCTGCACCCTGCTGGACCCGATGCGCGATCCGCTGGGGCGGGGTTTTCACATCATCCAGGGCATGATTGCCATCGGCTCGGGCGGTTTCTGGGGCAAGGGCTTCATGCAGGGCACGCAGACGCACCTGGAGTTCATCCCCGAACGCACCACCGACTTCATCTTCGCCGCCTATGCCGAGGAATTCGGCCTGGCGGGCAACCTGCTGCTGGTGGCCGGCTTTGTGCTGCTGGTGTTGCGAGCCCTGTCGATTGCGCTGGAGGCGCCCACCCTGTTCGCGCGGCTGCTGGCGGCGGCGCTGGCGATGATGTTTTTCTTCTATGCCTTCGTCAACATGGGCATGGTCAGCGGCATCCTGCCGGTTGTGGGCGTGCCGCTGCCTTTCATCAGCTACGGCGGCACCGCCATGGTGACCCTGGGCCTGGCGCTGGGCATGCTGATGTCGATTGCCCGTTCCAAGCGGCTGGTGCAGAGCTGATGGAGCCGGTGGCGCCCTATCCGGTGGCGGTCGTCGGGGCCGGCAACATGGGCGGCGCCATGGCGCAGCGCCTGCTGACGCTGGGCTGGCCGGTCGAGGTGTGCGACGTGGATGCCGCCCGCCGAGCGGTGCTGCAGGCGGCCGGGGCCGGGGCGCATGCGCTGCCGGCGGCGGCGGTGCGCTCGGCCAGGGCCTGCGTGGTCGCGGTGGTGGACGCGGCGCAAACCGAGACGGCGCTGTTCGGACCCCAGGGGGTGGCACAGGCCATGCCTCTGGGCGGCGTGGTGTTGTTGTGCCCCACCCTGGCGCCGGTGGATGTGGAGGGCCTTGCGCGTCGCCTGGTGCCGCATGGCCTGCATGCCGTCGATGCCCCGATGTCCGGGGGCCCGACCCGGGCGCTGGATGGCAGCATGAGCCTGATGGTGGCCTGCCCCCGCGCCGTGTTCGACCGCTACGGCGCCTTGTTGCAGGCCCTGGCCGGTCGGCTGTTCTGGCTGGGCGAGCGCATCGGGGACGGCGCCCGCACCAAGCTGGTGAACAACCTGGCCGCCGCCATCAACCTGGCCGCAGCGGCCGAGGTGATGGCTCTGGCGCGGCGGCTGGGCCTGGATGCAGCACAGACGCTGACGGTCATCGAACAGTCCAGCGGGCAGAGCTGGATCGGCAGCGACCGCTTGCGCCGGTCGCTGGCGGGCGACCATCAGCCCCGCGCCCACCTGAGTTTGCTGCAGAAGGACACCCGGCTGGCCGTGCAGGCGGCCGATTCGGTGGGATTCCAGGGCGCGCTCGGGCCGGTGGTGCGCGATCTGTTCGCGCAGGCCGCTGCCGCCGGGCTGGCCGGTCAGGATGACGCCGTGCTCTATGACTGGTTATCCCGCCGGTCCTAGAATGACCGCATGATGTCGCGCGAACCCACCCTTGAGCGCCTGGCGGTCGCCAGGTCCCTGTTGCTGACCCCGTTTGGGCTGGACGAGACCCATGTCATGCGGGCGCTGGCCGAGATCCGGGCGCACCGGGTGGATGATGCCGATCTGTACTTCCAGTACACCCGCAGCGAAGGCTGGAGCCTGGAGGAGGGCATCGTCAAAACCGGCTCCTTCAGCATCGATCAGGGGGTCGGGGTGCGCGCGGTCAGCGGAGAGAAGACCGCGTTCTCCTACTCCGATGACATCTCCGAGGCCTCGCTGATGGAGGCGGCCCGTACCGTGCGGGCGATTTCGGCGCAGGGCCAGCAGCGCCAGGTGCGCGCCCGGGCACGCCGCATTGCGCCGGCCCGCACGCTGTACGGCGGCATCGATCCCACCGCCACCCTGGACAGTGCGGCCAAGGTTGCCCTGCTGGAGCGGGTGGAGCAACTGGCCCGTGCCAAAGACCGCCGGGTGGTGCAGGTGATGGCCGGTCTGGCCAGCGAGTACGACGTGGTGATGGTGGCCCGAGCCGATGGCACGCTGGCCGCCGATGTGCGCCCGCTGGTGCGGCTGTCGCTCACGGTGATCGCGGAACACCGGGGCCGGCGCGAGATGGGGTCGGCGGGCGGTGGTGGCCGGTCCGCCCTGAGCGTTTTCGACGAGGCCTGCATCGCCGCTTATGTGGACGAGGCCGTCGGCGCTGCGCTGACCAACCTGTCGGCGCGGGCCGCACCGGCTGGTGAGATGACGGTGGTGCTCGGGCCTGGCTGGCCCGGCATCCTGCTGCACGAGGCGATCGGGCACGGGCTGGAAGGCGACTTCAACCGCAAGGGGTCCAGTGCGTTCAGCGGCCGCATCGGCCAGCGGGTTGCAGCCCCGGGCGTCACGGTGCTGGATGACGGCACGCTGGCAGATCGCCGCGGTTCGCTCAACGTGGACGACGAGGGGCATGCGAGTCAGCGCACGGTACTGATCGAGGACGGCATCCTCAAGGCTTACCTGCAGGACAGCCTGAATGCCCGGCTGATGGGGGTGGCGCCCACGGGGAACGGCCGGCGTGAGAGC
>VERU01000198.1 GCA_018882485.1 Rhodoferax sp.
CTGTATTACATCGGCGGCATCATCAAGCACGCCCGCGCTCTCAACGCCATCACCAACCCCGGCACCAACAGCTACAAGCGCCTGGTGCCCGGCTTCGAGGCGCCGGTCAAGCTGGCCTACAGCTCGCGCAACCGCTCGGCCTCGATTCGCATCCCCTTCGTCGCCAACCCCAAGGGCCGCCGCATCGAGGCGCGCTTCCCCGATCCTTCGGCCAACCCCTACCTGTGCTTCTCGGCCCTGATGATGGCCGGTCTGGACGGCGTGGAGAACAAGATCCACCCGGGCGAAGCCGCCACCAAGGACCTCTACCACCTGCCTCCGGAGGAAGACAAGCTGGTGCCAACCGTCTGCCACAGCCTGGACCAGGCGCTGGAGTACCTGGACAAGGACCGCGCGTTCCTGACCAAGGGCGGCGTCTTCTCGGACTCGATGCTGGATGCCTACATCGAACTCAAGATGGGCGAGGTCACCCGCTTCCGCATGGCGCCGCACCCGGTCGAATACGACATGTACTACTCGCTGTGATGCCGACCACCCGGCGGCCTGCGGGCTGCCGGAGGTCTGCGACACTGCAGGGACGGCCTTGGCCGTCCCTTCTCATTGGCGCTTTCCCGAATCCCATGCCGCACCCGGTTCTGCTTGCAAGCTCCCTCCGCCGCCGGGTCCGCCTGCTGGCACTGGGGGCATGGCTGGCTGGTGCCGCGGCGGCCCAGCCGATCTACCGTTGCGGCAACGAGTTCACCAACGTGGTGGTGGATCCCGAACGGCGTGGCTGTCGTCTGATCCAGGGCACGCAGCCGGTGGCCCGCGCGCCCTCTGCCCCGGTGGAGCCGGCAAGCCCTGCGCGCAGCGCTGGCGCCGCCAGCGGCCCCCGCGCCTCCGGGCCGGTGGCCGGCGCCCGCGTCGATCCGGCCCAGCAGCGGGCCCGCGATGCCGATGCCCGGCAGATACTCGAGGCCGAATTGCGCAAGGCCCAGGCCCGCCATGCCGAGTTGCTCAGGGAATACAACCGCGGCGAACCCGAGCGCCGAGCCGACGAAACCCGTAATCCCCAGCGCTACCAGGACCGCGTGGCCGAGATGAAGGCGTCGATCGAACGCCTGGAGGCCGACATGGCGGGCATACGGCGCGAATTGGCACGGCAGCCCCAGGCGGGCGCTGCCCCCCTGCGCTGAGGGCCCTGCCATGCCATCCGACGGGCCCGAACCCCAGCCGCCCTCCGATCCGGTCGCGGCCCGCTTTCAGGCCCTGGATCATCTGGCCACGCTGGTGGCGGTGGTTCGGCAGGACGGGCGGGTGATCTTTGCCAACACCGCCTTCGAGGAGGCCTTGGACATCTCGCGGCGTGCCGTGGTCGGCACCGTGCTGGCCGACAGCTACACCGATCCGGTCCCTTTGCGCCAGGCCCTGCGCGGCGAGCTGGGGAGTCCGTTCGCCGCGCTGCGTTACGACGCCTGGCTGCGCCGAAACGGACGCGATGCCATGCCGGTCCATGTGATCGTGACGCCGATCGAGCGCAGCGACTGGCATCTGGTGGAGATGCTGCCGCTGGAGCAGCAGGCCCGTCTGGTGCGCGAGGAGCGGCTGGCCCAGCAGGCGCAGACCAACAAGGAACTGATCCGCAATCTGGCCCACGAGATCAAGAACCCGCTGGGGGGTATCCGCGGCGCCGCGCAGCTGCTCGAGATGGAGATCGATTCACGCGAACTCACCGAGTACACCCAGGTCATCATCCACGAGGCGGACCGGCTGCAGACCCTGGTGGACCGGCTGCTGGCGCCGCACCGCCGGCCGCAGGTGGTGGGCGATGTGAACATCCATGAAGTCTGCGAGCGGGTGCGTTCGCTGATCCTGGCCGAGTTTCCCAGGGGGCTGCGCGTCGAGCGCGATTACGACACGTCGATCCCCGAGTTCCGGGGCGATCGCGAGCAGCTGATCCAGTCGGTCCTCAACATCGCCCACAACGCCTGCGAGGCGCTGCGCGAGCAGACCGCCCGCGGCGAAGCGCGGCTGGTGTTTCGCACCCGCATCGCCCGCCAGGTGACCTTCGGCAAGCGCCGCTACCGACTGGCACTGGAATTGCATGTGATCGACAACGGACCCGGCATACCCGAATCGATCAAGGACCGCATCTTCTACCCGCTGGTCTCCGGCAGGGAAGGCGGCTCCGGCCTGGGGCTGACACTGGCGCAGACCTTTGTTCAGCAGCACCAGGGCTCCATCGAATGCGAGAGCGTGCCGGGCCGGACCGATTTCAAGCTGTTGATTCCGCTGCCCTGAAACCCGCGAACCGAGGCCACGCACACATGAGACCCATCTGGATCGTGGACGATGACCAGTCCATCCGTTTCGTTTTGGAAAAGGCCTTGTCGCGCGAGGGGCTTCCCACCCGCAGTTTCACCCATCCGCGCGATGTGCTCAATGCCCTGGGCACTACCGCCGACGACGAAAGCCCGCAGGTGCTGGTGAGCGACATCCGCATGCCGGGGGGCTCGGGCCTGGAGTTGCTGGAAAAGGTCAAGCGCAGTCGTCCCGGGTTGCCGGTGATCATCATGACCGCCTACTCCGACCTCGACAGCGCGGTTTCGGCCTTCCAGGGCGGCGCCTTCGAGTACCTGCCCAAGCCCTTCGACCTGCCCAAGGCGGTCGAGCTGATCCGGCGGGCGGTGGACGAGAGCGAGCGCGAGCAGGTCGATGAAGAGCGGGCCACCGAAACCCCCGAAATGCTGGGCCAGGCGCCGGCCATGCAGGATGTGTTCAGGGCCATCGGCCGGCTGAGCCAGAGCCATGTCACGGTCCTGATCACCGGCGAGTCGGGCTCGGGCAAGGAACTGGTGGCGCGGGCGCTGCACAAGCACTCTCCGCGCGCGAACGGCCCGTTCGTGGCCATCAACACTGCGGCCATCCCCAAAGACCTGCTGGAGTCCGAGCTGTTCGGCCATGAACGGGGCGCCTTCACCGGGGCGCAGACGCTGCGGCGCGGCCGTTTCGAGCAGGCCGATGGCGGAACCCTGTTCCTCGACGAGATCGGCGACATGCCGTTCGACCTGCAGACGCGCCTGCTGCGGGTACTCAGCGATGGCCATTTCTACCGGGTCGGGGGCCATGCCGCGGTCAAGAGCCATGTGCGGGTGATCGCAGCCACCCACCAGAACCTGGAGCAGCGGGTGCGGGAGGGGGCATTCCGCGAGGACCTCTACCACCGGCTCAACGTGATCCGGCTGCGTCTGCCGGCCTTGCGGGAGCGGCGCGAGGACGTGCCCATGTTGACGCGACATTTCCTCAAGCAGAGCGCCGTCCAGCTGGGGGTGGAGCCCAAGCGCATCTCCGACGCTGCGCTGGCGGCGCTGGGGCAGTTCGGTTTCCCGGGCAACGTGCGGCAGCTCGAGAACATCTGCCACTGGCTGACGGTGATGGCGCCGGCCCAGGTGATCGAGCCCAAGGATCTGCCTCCCGAGGTCGCCGCAGCCGAAGTCCCTGCCACAGCCGGTCTGTCCGACAGCCCATCCTCGCCCTTGCCCCCGGCGGGCGGGCCAACGCCCCGGGGGCCAGACATGGCGGCACCGCTGCCCTCCATGGAGCGGGCGGGGCCCCTGGCAGCGGTGCTGCCGCCCCAGGCCATCAGCCTGCCGGCATCGGGTGTGGACTCCGCCCTGGGGTCGGCCACCTGGGAGAGCGCCCTGGAGGCGGACGCCGCTGCCCTGCTGGCGGGCGCGCGCAACGATGTCTGGGATGTGCTGAGCCGGCGTTTCGAATCCAGGCTCATCCTGGCCGCCCTCGCGGCAACGCACGGCCGCCGCATCGAGGCGGCCCACCGCCTGGGCATAGGCCGCAACACCATCACCCGCAAGATCCAGGAACTCGGCCTGGAGTGATCCAACACGGGGCTGGCGGCGGCGTTGAGACGCTCGCCTGCGCCGGGCCGTTGCCCGCCGGTCCCGTGCGGGTCAGTCGGTCAGCGTCAGCACCACCGGCGTGTGGTCGCTGGGGCGTTCCAGCGCCCGGGGTGCGCGGTCGATGGCGCAGTGGCTCACCCGGGGGCGCAAGGACTCTCCGACCAGGATGTGGTCGATGCGCAGGCCCTGGTTGCGGCGAAAGCCGAAGTTGCGGTAGTCCCACCAGGTGTAGCTGCGGGGCGGCTGCTCGAACAGGCGCAGCGTGTCCACCAGGCCCAGTCCGATCAGGCCTTGCAGCTGGGCCCGCTCCTCGGCGGTGCAGTGGATGGTGTCTTTCAGGCCCACCGGGTCCCACACGTCCAGGTCGTCGAAGGTGATGTTGAAATCCCCCATCAGCACCAGCTGGGGCTGGCGTGCCAGTTCGGCCCGCAGCCACACCCTCAGGGCCTCCAGCCAGCGCATCTTGTAGGCAAACTTGTCGCTGCCCGGCTCCTGGCCGTTGGGGAAATAGGCCCCCACCACCCGCAGTCCGCCGACGTCGGCGGCGATCACCCGGGCCATCTCGTCCTCGAAGCCGGGGATGTTGCGCACCACGGCGGTGGCCGGCTCCCGGCTGATCAGCGCCACGCCGTTGTAGGTTTTTTGCCCGAAGCATTGCGCCTGGTAGCCTGCGGCCGCCAGGGCCGCATGCGGAAACTTGTCATCGGTCAGCTTGAGCTCCTGCAGGGCCAGCACGTCCACGGGGTGGGCCTGCAGCCAGTCCAGCACATGGGGCAGGCGAACCGTGAGAGAGTTGACGTTCCAGGTGGCAAGTTTCATGAGAAAAATCGGCCTTTAGGCCCCGTGGATATTGGATAGTTTGCTATCAAAATCATTGTTTGAACCGTTGGGCCCGGGTGATCCGACGCCGGCTGGGTGGCCTGTGCCAGCATCGTGCGACTGGTTCAGATCCGCCGCCGGTAGGTCACGAAGTCGAAGCGCAAGCCTGTCGCGCTGCACTGGGGTTCCCGCGCGGTCTCCTGCCAGTCGGAGCCCAGCACCGGGGCGTGGGCATCGCCGTCGAAATCCTGCGCGATCTCGGTCACATGGGCCGATTCGGCCAGCGGCAGGGCCTGAGCGTACAACTGCGCACCGCCGATGATCCAGGCATCGGCGGCATCCGCCTGCCGGCACTGCGCCAGGGCCTGTTCCAGCGAGGAGACGGGCTGCGCCCCGGGAGCCTGCCAGCCGGCCTGGCGCGTGAGCACCAGGTTCAGCCGGCCCGGCAGCGGCCGGAATCGTGGCGGCAAGGAGTCCCAGGTGTTGCGCCCCATGATGACGGGGCAGCCCAGCGTGAGGCGCTTGAAGTGGGCCAGGTCTTCGGGGAGGTGCCAGGGCAGGGCGTTGCCGCGTCCGATCACGCCGTTGGCCGCGCGGGCCAGCACCAGGTGCAGCCGGGTGGTCGCCGCCGGCCGCTCCGGCGGGCCGGCATCCGGGTGCCGGGTGTTCACACCGCGACCGGCGCCTTGATGGCCGGGTGACACCGATAGTCCTGCACCTCGAAATCCTCGAATTCGTAGCCGAACAGGGACTCGGGCCGGCGCCGGATGTGCAGCACCGGATAGGGG
>VERU01000199.1 GCA_018882485.1 Rhodoferax sp.
GTCCGGAGATGAGTGCGAAGCTCCTCAGGCGTAGCGATCGCACCTTGACGCCCAAAGCCGCCGCCCTGGCGTCACCCAGTTTCATCGCAGTCAGGGCCCAAACATCGCGAGCCAATGGCGGCAGGCACGAAATCAAAGCCGCTGTCAGCACGGCCAGCTTGGTCCAACTGGTTTTTTGCAGGCTTCCGAACAGCCAAAAAACCACCTGCTGGAGCGCCTCTGGTGAGGCAATCATCTGCAGCAGTGCGGTCAGCGCCTGGAAGAGGAACAGCAACGCAATTCCGGCCAGGACCAGTGCCTCGGCCGTGGCCCCGCGAGTCCCGGCGATCCCGTACACCCCAGCACAACTCAAGCCGGCGAACAGCATGGCATTGAATGCGACGGCATAGGTTTCCGGGATCGGCAGCGACCATCCGAGCACAATGACCAACGACGCGCCAAATCCCGCGCCTGCCGATATCCCCAGTGTGTAACTGGAAGCTAGCGGGTTGTGCAGGATCGTCTGCATCACGGCGCCGGAAAGGCCCAGTGCCGCACCCACCGCCAGCGCTGTGAGTGCGACCGGCAGACGTATGGTCCAGACGATCACTTGGGTCGATGGCGAGGCGCTTTCCCCGGTGATGGCTCGGATCACCTCGGCCACCGGAAGCAGAGCCGGCCCGGTGACGATGTCCAGCAGGAGGCTGACCAGCAGGGTGACTCCGAGCACCACCAGAATGGTGCCGCGCCGCCGGGCCTGCTGGTGGTAGGCGGTCTGCAGCGTCGCTGAATCGTGTGCGGTCGTCATGGACGCAGCGACTGCATCCAGGAGCCCGAGTAGGTTACCGGGAGATAACGGGCGTGGTAAGTCCGGAATGAGGCTTCTGGATCGACGTCTCGGAAGGCGTCGGGATACAGTTGCTTGGCGATGTACTGCATGGCCACGAAGTCAAACAGGGTCCGGCACAGACCATGTTCAATGGCATGGATTTGGCCGGACTTGACCGCCTTGAGTTGGCTCCAGGCCGGGCGCTGGGCATAGGGTTCCAGGCTGCGCCGGGTCACCTCAGACGTGGCGTCATAGCCGGTTTTTACGGCTTTGGGTCGATTGACCCAGGACGATCCGGCGATCAGGATCATGTCTGGGTTGTCGGCGATCACCGCTTCCATGTTGAGCGGACCCCAGGGTCCGGTCAGCTTCCCGTCCGCGATGTTGACGGCGCCCAGAGTGGTCAACATCTTTCCCCACATCGTGCCGCTGTAGCTGTTCCCTACGGTATCGGGCCCGGCTTGGCCGAGTTCGACGTAGACTTTTTTCCGGGCGCTGGGTCCAGCCCGCTCGATACGGCTCAGCACACCTTTGTATTCGCGCTCGTACAGTGCGGCCAGTTCTTCGGCCCGGGCTTCTGTCCCCATCACTTTGCCCAGCGCTCGCGTCGAAGCCAGATGACGGTCCAGTTGCTGGGCGTTGTAGTCTATAACTACGATGGGGATACCAGCCGCTTCGATTTGCTCACGTGCGCCTTGCAGCGATTTGAATGTCCATTCGGCGATAAGCAGCACATCCGGTTTGAGAGCGATCACTTTTTCGGCGCTGAAATTACCATCATCCGAATTGCCCACATCGGGCATGGATTGCAGGTTCGGAATGACTGCAGCGTATCGTTGGAAGATGGCCGGTCGCCAGCCTTCCCAAGGCGCTCGGGAGATCCCGACCACCCGCGACCAGGAACTGGTCCCTGCGACTGCAGTGAATTCCTCGAAATTGAAGTTGAGTACCACGCGACGCACGGGCGTTTCGATTTTTACGCGACGCCCCAGCGAATCGGTGATTTCGGTGGTGGCTGCAGTGGCCAAGGTGAGCTGGCAGCCAAGTACAAAGGCCAGCACGGTGAGTGCAAGCCCACGAAGGGACAGGAAATACATGGAGGTTACTCCGTTGATCGGACCACGGAATGGCACACGCGCGCCACTTGGCGCGAGATCTGGTGCCGATGGATGCTGCAAGCGTGCAGCGGGTGGATCAACCGAGTTTGGGAGGTGCGCGTGCCGGAGGCGGTCCTGCCAGGGGCTGACTGCGGATCGGCGATGCGGCAATCGCACCGAGCGACAGCACCTGCACATGCGGCGCCGACGGTGCCGTACTCTGCAATATTGGCAGGGCCAACCCGCCACAGAGTGGGCAGTCCAGTGTGTGGGCGTGTTCAGGCGAATCGCTGGTCTTCCCCGTGTCCTGTACGACCATGCCATCTGAAGTACAGATGACACGCAAGTCAGACGCTTTTGCGAGCGGCGAGAGGATGGCTGCGCCCAGAGTCAACAAGAACCAGACCAGTACCAGTCGGATCAGGTTGGGATTGCGGCGCAGACTGTCCATGAGCGTTTGATTGTAGAAAATGTCTGCACCGGGTTGAGGGCGGTTTTGCTTGCCGGTTCATGCCAGCTGGCGCCAAGCCGCCAACATTCAGGAAAAATCGAAGTATGAATCAATCATATTATGGTTTTTCCGGTTATCAAAGGCGGCTATCCTGTGCGTCCCTTAGTTTCCCTTTCGTGGAGATGTCATGAATCGATTTCTATCCCTGATGGCGGTGGTGCTGACCCTGGGGCTGACCCTGGGCGCCGTCGATGCCGAGGCCGCCAAACGGCTGGGCGGCGGCAAGTCCAGCGGCATGCAGCGCCAGAGCCAGGCGATGGACAAGAACGCCGCCACACCCGCGCCGACCCCGGCTGCGCCGGCGGCCAACAGCATGGCGGCGGCAGCGCCGGCCGCCGCTGCCGCCGCCGCTGCGCCCAAGCGCTCGTGGATGGGCCCGATCGCCGGTCTGGCCGCTGGCCTGGGCCTGGCCGCTCTGGCCTCTCACCTGGGCTTTGGCGAGGAGCTGGCCAACTTCCTCATGATGGGTCTGCTCGCCATGGCGGTGCTGGCGGTGATCGCCCTGGTGATGCGCCGGCGCGCCGCCGCGCAGCGGCCCGCCCTGGCCACAGCCGGCGGCTGGAACGGCGCGGCCCAGGGTGGCAGCGACACGGCGGTGCAACGGCGAGGCTACGACGTGGCCATGCCCCCGGCGGGTGGCAGCGCATCGGGCTCGATGATCGGTGCGCGGCTGGCCGAACCGGCTGCCATACCGGCCGATTTCGACGCGCCCGCCTTCGAACGGCAGGCCAAGGTGCAGTTCATTCGCCTGCAGGCCGCGGGGGACGCCGGCAACCTGGACGACATCCGGTCGTTCACCACGCCCGAGATGTTTGCCGAACTGCGCATGGAGCTGGCCGAGCGGGGCAACCAGAATCAGCACACCGATGTGGTGAGCGTGGACGCCCGGGTGCTGGAAGTGGTGCAGGAAGATGCCCGCTACATCGTGAGCGTGCGCTTCTCGGGTTCGACCCGCGACGCAGGCGCCGCGGCAGCCGAAGCCTTCGACGAAATCTGGCACCTGGTCAAGCCGCGCGAAGGTGGTAGCGGCTGGTTGCTGGCCGGTATCCAGCAGGTTCAGGCCTGACGGGAGCAGGGTGGGGCAAGGGGCGGCCCCACGGGCCGCCTCAGCGCCTGCCCCGCCCCAGGGCGGCCACGGCCAGCCCGGCGGTCAGGGTGAAGCCGCCCATGACCAGGGTCAGGTGCAGGGCGCCGTCGTGCGGCAGCAGCCCCACCAGATAGCCCCCGAAAGCGCCGGTGAGCTGCTGCGCCAGCCCGGACAGGGCCACGGCGGAGCCGGCCAGCGCGGGCAGCACCCCCACCGATCCGGCAATGGCCGGGGGCATCAGCAGCCCGTGGCCGATGCCCATCAGCACCAGGGGCAGCGCCAGTGCCAGCGGAGTGTGCACGCCGGCCAGTGAAAACCCCAGCACGATGCCCAGGCTGGCCAGGGTGATGCCTTCGCCCCAGACCATGACCCGTCGCTCACCCAGGCGGTGCACCAGATGGCTGGTGAGGAAATTGCCCAGGATGTAGGCGGTGGGCACGCACATCACATACCAGCCGATGTCGGCCGGCCCGACGCCGTAGTGGCTGAGCACCAGCGGCGCCCCGCCCAGAAAGGTCAGGAAGGTGGCCGAGGTGCAGGCCAGCACCACCAGATACAGCAGAAACACCCGTTGCCCGGCCAGCCGGCGGTAGGCGTTCACCAGATCGCGCAGCCAGTGCTGGCCCGACGGCGGCCGAGGCACCGGCGCGGGCAGGCCGCGCCAGGCGGCCACGAACAGCAGCACCGCCAGCAGCAGGGTCAGGCCAAAGTTGTACCGCCAGCCCAGGTGCACGTGGATTTGTCCGCCCAGCAGCGTGGCCAGCGGCGGGCACAAGCCCATGGCCATGCCGATGTAGGCCATGACGCGCGTGCGGATCGGCCCCTGGAACAGGTCCTGCGCCATGGCTCGGCCCACCACCATGCCGGCGGCTGCGCCCATGCCCTGCAGCACGCGGCCGGCGATCAGCCCGTCCAGGCTGGGCGCCAGCGCGGCCACCCCCGCACCCAGGGCCGACAGCAGCAGCCCGAACAGCAGCACCGGCTTGCGCCCGAGCCGGTCCGACAACGGCCCGAAGACGATCTGCAGGCAGCCGTTGGCCACCACGAAGGCGCTGAAGGTGAGCTGCACGGCCGCCGGGCCGGCCTGGAACACGCCACCCCAGGAGGGCATGGAGGGCAGGCACAGCGTCATCGCCAGCAGCCCCAGGGCCAGCTGACCGATGAGGTTGGCCACCAGAGCGCGCTGCCCCGGCCGCAGGCGGGTGTCGGCGGCAGCGGTCATGGCGCCGGGATCAGCAGGATCGCTGCTCCGGCAGGGGCCGATCCGGCTCGGGCAGTGGGTAGCCGTCGGCCACGTAGGCCGGACCCTTCATGACCATCACGACCACGCAGCCGATGGCCACCGTGACCAGCAGCGTGAGGTGCAGGATCAGCACCCCGATCAGCGCGTAGTTCCACTGCATCCAGTCCCGGATGTCGGCCGGCGAGTGGCTGGCCGACATTTGCCAGGCGCCCAGCGCCATGCCGGTCAGGGGCAGCAGCGCGCCGACCAGACCGATCAGCGGCAGGCGCTTCCAGAGTTGCCACTCCAGCCCGCTGGGGCTGCGGGTGGAACCGGGCAAACGGCGTAACCAGCGGGACATGGTTTTGCAGGGTGAGGGTGGCAACGCCAGGCTGCGTGGGACCCCCGGTGCTTTGGCGCGCCGGGGCGGTGTATGGCTGACTGGCATCCTAACCGATCGCCGGCTGGAGGCCCTGACCGGGATCAGCATCCGGTCGATCAGGGCACCATGGGCCGGCTGCAGCGCCTGCGCATGGGCCCACACTGGAAAAAAAGCTGCAGATCCTTAAAAATAGGCCTCAAGTACCGTTCAATTCTGCCGTTAACCCGTTACGAACAGGAGGAAAGCCCGACCATCCGTACGAGGCCCACGCAACATGTCCATGCCGCCGATCGATCGAAATCCGCCGCCGCGCGCGCCCAGCGTCGAGCCCCCGGTGCACGCCACCGCCCGGGTCGCGCCGGTCGTTCCGGTCGATGTGCCTTCCCG
>VERU01000200.1 GCA_018882485.1 Rhodoferax sp.
GCGCTGGCCGGTCTGGGCGCACTGAGCGGCTGCGGCGGAGGCAGTGGAGGCGGCGGCACGACGGTGACCGCCGATACCAGTGTGCCCACGGTGCTGATCACCAGCGACGCGCCGGCAACAGCGAGCGCGCCCTTCACAATCACCTTTACCTTCAGCGGGCCGATCACGATCTACAGCGAAAACGGCGTGTTGCCCTGGTCCACCAGCAGCGGCGCGAACGGGGGAAATACTGCGAGCGCGACGGCAGACAGGACGACCTTCACCAAGGTGTCTGACACCCAGTACACCGTCAGGGTCACACCGTCCAGCTGGACGAAAGGCGACTGGACACTGACCCTGCCCAAGGGGGCCTACAAGAATGCGTCGGGCACAGCCTACAGCACCGAGGCTGCGACCATCACGCAGGCGATCGACACCAACTTTCCCATCGCGACCTTCACCACGGTGGATCCAGGCAACGGCGTGAACTTCACCGGCCCCACCTTGGTGACCGTTTCATTCAACACGCTCCTGGCAACCGATCTCACGGCGGCCCAGCTGGTGTTGTCGGCCAAGGACCTCGACACCCAGCTTGCGGTAGCCAACCCGGGTGTCATCTCGGACTTTGCCAAGACCTCGGGGCCGCTGCAATTCAGCACCTACCAGTTCCGGTACACGCCGGTGAGCGGGAGCCGGGTCGTCAGCGTTGAGCTTCCCGCCGGCTCGGTTACGGCAGCGGGCGTGCAAAACACGAGGAGCATCTGGGGACCCTACTGGTTCCTCATACCCTGAACCCGCGCCCCAGGCCATGCCCCGTCTGATCTTTCTCCCCGGCCTGGCCTGGCCTGCGACAGCGCCATGTGGCAGGCGCAGTTGCCGGCCATGCCGGCGCATCTTTCGGCCTGCGTCAGCGATGTGCATGTCCGTTGCGATGCGCTGCCGGCCATGGCCGATGCGCTGCTGGACGACCACGACGGGGATCTCATCCTGTGCGGCGCCTCGATGGGCGGCATGCTGGCGATGGAAGCCGCGCGGCAAGCCCCGCAACGCGTGCGGGGCCTGGCCCTGCTGGGGACCAGCGCCCGGCCGGAAGACGAGGCCACACGCGCCCTGCGCGAGGCCGCCATCGTGCTGTTCGAACAGGGTCGGATGGACGAGGTGCTGCAGGCCAACCTGCCGCTGGCTTTCGATTCCTCGCGCGCGGCCGATGCCGCACTGCATCAGGCCTACCTCGCCATGATCGGGCGGGCCGGTGCACAACAGCTGATCGCGCAGAACCGCGCCGTCATCAGCCGGCCCGACGCGCTGGCCCACATCGGGCGTCTGCGTTGCCCCGTGCTGGTGCTGTGCGGCGAGGGCGATGCGCTCACACCCCCCGATCGCTCGCGCGAGATCGCATCGGCCATCCCGGGCGCGGAGCTGGTGCTGCTGCCGCGATGCGGCCACATGCTGACACTGGAACAGCCCGACGCGGTCAACGCGCACCTGCTGCGCTGGCTGGCGCGGGTGGCGCCGGGCTGAAAACACCCCGGCAGGGCGGGTTTCAGCTCAGGCTGCGGACCTTGGCAACCAGCCGCTCGCACACGGCCGGCGAGACGAACTTGTCCACCTCTCCACCCAGGGTGGCGATCTCGCGCACGAAGGTGCTGGAGATGAACTGGTACTTGTCGCTGGGCGTGAGAAACACCGTCTCGACATGCGGCATCAGGCTGCGGTTCATGCCGGCGAGCTGGAACTCGTAGTCGAAGTCGGTGACGGCGCGCAGGCCGCGCACCATGGCCTTGGCGCCACGCGCGACCACAAAGTCCCGCATCAGGCCGGAAAAACTCTCCACCTCGACCTGGGGATAGGGCTTCACGGCTTCGCGCGCCATCTCGATGCGATCTTCCAGCGAAAAAAGAGCCTTCTTGTGGTGACCGGCCGCCACCGCCACGATCACGCGGGAAAACAGCTGGGTGGCGCGCCGCACCACGTCCTCATGACCCAGCGTGATGGGGTCGAAGGTGCCGGGGTACACCGCAATCACATCGTTGCTCATCGCCTGCCTCCTGCTGACAGTATCCATGGGCCTGCTCGAGGGGCAGGAAACTGCGCCGCATTATGCAGTGCCGCCCGGGCCGGAACTGGCCGGTCCGGTCGGCGTCAACGCGGGGGAACGCGGCGCAGCAGGTGGGCATGCACAGCGCCCGCCCTGAGATGGCGGTGCAGTTCCAGCCCCAGCGAGGCCAGGGCATCTGCATCCGCATCACCGTCGGCCGGATCGGGTTGCAGCAGGCCCTGGCCACAGGCGCGAGGCGCCTCCAGGTATATCCAGCCGGACTCGGCACAGGCCCGGGCCGCGGCCTGCAGGGCCGGCGCAAACAGGCGGGCATCGAAGGGCGGATCCAGCAGGATCAGGTCCAGGCTGGCGGGCGCCTGACGGCGCAGCACGGCCACACCATCGCCGCCTTCGACCTGCACCACCTGCGTGGCATCGAGCCGCTGCACGGTCTGTTGCAGGCGCACCCGCAACGGGGGCTGGTTCTCCACCAGCCGCACCGCCGCCGCGCCGCGCGAGGCGGCTTCCAGGCCCAGAGCGCCGGTGCCGGCGAAGGCATCCAGGCAGCGCCAGCCCGTCAGATCCTGCCCCAGCCAGTTGAACAGGGTCTCCCGCACACGGTCGGGAGTGGGTCGCAGGCCCGGCAGATCGGGCACCGCCAGGCGGGTGCGCTTCCAGCGTCCGCCGATGATGCGGATCTCGGCCGGTCGCCTGGCGGCGACGGGACGGCGCGACGCCGGCTCAGACACCGGGAAACCGGGCCCGGCGCTCGAGGTCGTCCAGGTCGATGTGGTTGCGCATGTACTGCTGGCTGGCATCGACGAAGGGCTGGTGGTCCCAGGCCTTGCGCGCACCCCGCGTCAGCGCATCGGTCACGAGACGCCGCCGACGCTGGCTGGCCAGGACCTGCGCGTGCAGCGCCGGCAGATTCCAGCGGCGGGCCACCTCGGCACGCAGTGCGTGCACCAGTTCCTGGTGCTGCGGGGCATCGGCCAGGTTGCTCTGCTCCAGAGGATCGGCCGAGAGGTCGTACAGCAGATCCGGGTCGCGGTCGCCTCCATGGATGAATTTGTGGCGTCCCCGGCGGATCATGAGCAGCGGCGTGACCGCGCCCTCGGCCATGTACTCGCCGATGGCTTCGTCGTGCCCGGCCTGGCCCTGCAGGTGCGGCAGCAGGGACCGGCCGTCCAGCGGCAGCCCCGGATCGGTGCGCCCCCCGGCGAGCTCGACCAGGGTGGGCATCAGGTCGATGGTGGACACACTGGCCGACACCCGGCGCGGCTGGAAGCGACCCGGCGCATGCACCACCAGGGGCACGCGGGCCGCCATCTCGAACCAGTGCATCTTGTACCAGAGGCCCCGTTCGCCCAGCATGTCGCCGTGGTCGCCCGAAAACACCACCACGGTGTTGTCGGACAGCCCGCATTCGGCCAGCGTGGCCCGCAACAGGCCGATCTGGTCGTCGATGTAGCTGCAGGCGCCAAAGTAGGCCCGGCGCGCCCGGCGCACCGAATCCTCGGGCAGGGTCCGGTCCCAGAGGTCGATGACCTTGAGCAGGCGCTTCGAGTGCGGATCCTGCTGCGCCTGCGGAATGACCTGGCTCGGCAGGGGCACGTCCTCGTCGCGGTAGCGGTTCCAGTAGGGTGCGTGGATGGTGTAGGGATCGTGCGGATGGGTCATCGACACGGTCAGGCAGAAAGGCCGGTCCGGTGTGACACGCACATGGTCGTACAGGTATTGACGGGCCCGGAACACCACCTCCTCGTCGAAATCGAGCTGGTTGGTCCGCACACAGGGCCCCGCCTGCAACACGGAGGACATGTTGTGGTACCAGCTGGGTCGGGTGTCGGGCTCGTCCCAGTTGACGGCCCAGCCATAGTCGGCCGGGTAGATGTCGCTGGTCAGGCGCTCCTCGTAACCGTGGAGCTGATCCGGACCGCAGAAATGCATCTTGCCCGACAGGGCGGTGCGGTAGCCCAGCCGGCGCAGGTAGTGGGCGTAGGTGGGTACGTCGGCCGCGAACTCGGCGGCGTTGTCGTAGGCGCCGATGCGCGACGGCAGCTGGCCGCTGACCAGCGCAAAGCGCGACGGCGCGCACAGCGGGCTGTTGCAGTAAGCCGAATCGAACACCACGCCACCGGCCGCCAGGGCCTGCAGGTGCGGCATGCGCACCGGCGAGGCCGGGTCGTGCAGGGGCAGCAGCGGTGCGGCCATCTGGTCGGCCATGATGAACAGCAGGTTGGGCGTGGCGCTCATGGGTTCGGGTTCTCCGTGACGGTCAGGGCCGGATTCAGGGCGGCGCGCCGGCGGCGGCACCCCCCAGCACCACCGTCACCATGCGCCCGGGTTGCAGCACCCGGCCAAAGGCGGCGCGGATCTGGCCGGTGGTGATGCGCGACACCTGCTGCGCCCAGGTGTCCAGGTAATCCAGCGGCAGGTCGTTCCAGGCGATGTTGGCCACGTTGTCCAGCAGCTTGCGGTTGCTGTCGATGCGCAGGGCGAATCCGCCCACCAGGTTGGCCTTGGCAGCCTGGAGTTCCTCCTCGGTGGGACCCTGCTCCACAAATTGCGCCAGCACCTCGCGCACCACGGCCAGCGCCTGATCGGCCTGGTCGGGCCGTGTCTGCAACCCGATCCTGAAGGCGCCGGCATGCAGGGCGGGCGAGAAGGCGCTGTAGACGCTGTAACTCAGGCCACGCTTTTCGCGCACCTCGGCGGTCAGGCGCGACACGAATCCACCGCCACCCAGGATGTGGTTGCCGACGAAGAGGGCCAGGTAATCCGGGTCGCGCCGCGCGATGCCGGGCTGACCCAGCAGCAACTGGGCCTGGGCCGATGCGAAGGCAATGCGCTCCTCGCTCGCCTGCGTCAGCGGAACGACTTCGGGCACCGGCGGCAGGGCCGGGCACGGGGTTGCGACCGCCTGAGCCGGCAGCGCCGACAGCAGCTCCCGCACCAGCGCGTCGGCCTGCGACCGATCGACCGCGCCCACCAGCGTGACCCTGGCCCGGCAGGGCAGCAACGTGCGGTGCACGGCCTCGGCATCGGCCACGCCGATGGACTGCAGCGTCTGTTCGTTGATCTCCGCGCCATAGGGGTGGCTGCCGTAGAGCGCCCGGGAAAACGCCCGCAAAGCCACGGGGCCGGGCCGGGTCCGGTCCTCCCGCAGGGCCGCCATCGACTGCTCCAGCTCACGCCGCAAGATCGCCGGATCAAAGGCCGGCTGTCCCAGCTGTCGGGCCGCCAGGCGCACCGCACGGCGCAGCAGATCCGGTTCGGTCAGGGTACGCAACGAAAAACTCAGGCGGTCCGAGCTGGCGCTGGCCGACAGCTCGGCACCCAGGTCGGCCCAGGCCTCGCTCAGGCCGTTCTCATCGAGCGCGGGCTCATCGGGACCGCCCGCGCGCACACCATGGTCCATCAT
>VERU01000201.1 GCA_018882485.1 Rhodoferax sp.
TCGCCGCCTCGCTGGCCGGTGCGGGCATCGCCGCCATCGACCTGTACGACCTCAACGACCAGGCCGCGCAGGCCCTGGGTCAGCGGCTGCAGGCCGAATACCCGGGCATCGCGGTGCGCATCGGTCACCGCGATCCGCAGGGCTGCGACCTGGTGGTCAACGCCACGCCCCTGGGCATGAACCCGGGCGACCCGCTGCCCCTGGAGGTGGAGCGGCTGTCGCCCGAGACCTTCGTGGGCGAGGTGGTGATGCGCACCGAGACCACCGCCTTTCTGGCGGCCGCGCAGGCCCGGGGCTGCCGGGTGCAGGTGGGCTCGGACATGCTGTTCGAGCAGATCCCCGCCTACCTCGAATTCTTTGGCCTGCCGGTGGCCAGCGCGGAACAGTTGCGCGCCGTGGCGCGGCTGAGTTACTGAGCCGCGCCTGACGGTGCGCCGCCACCGCCAGACGCCGCCGGGCACGGCCCGAGGCCGCGGCTTCAGGCCAGGAACAAGCCGGCCGGCAGCACTTGCAGGTCGGGGTCGATGGGCGGCACGAAGTCCATCTGCCCGAGCACATCGCGCTGCAGGTCGATGCCGGGCGCGAGTTCGAACAGCTCGACACCCCGGGGCGTGAGGCGGAAGCTGGCGCGTTCGGTCAGGTAGAACACCTGCTGGCCACGCCGCAGGCCCTGGGGCCCGCTGAAGGTGATCTGCTCCACCTGCTGCACCAGCTTGCGGACCTCGCCCTGGCGCAGCACGGTCATGCGGCCATCGCCGGTCTGCAGCTGCACCCCCTTGGCGGCGAAGGTGCCGCAGAACACCACCTTGCGGGCGTTCTGCGCGATGTCGATGAAGCCACCCGGGCCGACGGTCAGGCCCCCCAGGCGGCTGACGTTCACATTGCCCTGGGCGTCGAACTCGCCAAAGCCGAGAAAGGCGATGTCCAGCCCGCCGCCCGCGTAGAAGTCGAACTGCGTGGCCGCATCGAGCATGGCGTGGGCATTGCGGGCGTAGCCGAACAGCACCCCGTCCATCAGCGTGCCGCCGTAGGTGCCATGCTCGATGGTCTGGAAGATGCGGTGCTGCTCGTTGCGCGCCGCCACCAGGCGGGCCACGGCGTCGGGCACACCCACCCCGTAATTGACCACCGGGCGCGCCTTGCCGGTGTTGAAGAGTTCCTGCGCGGCGCGGCGCGCGATGGCCTGGCGCTCGCCGAAGCGCTCCTGCGCCGCCGCCACCTCGGCGGCATGGTCGGCGGCCTCGGCGGCCTGCCGGGCCGGGCCCACCAGTTCACCGCTGAAGGCCGGGTCGAAGGCGATGTCGTAGCTGGTGCGCTGATCCGGGTCCACCACGATCGCATCCACCCAGGCCGCCGGAATGCGCACCTCGCGCGCCTTGAGGGCGCCGCGCGGCAGGCGCTCGCCGACCTGCACGATCACCTTGCCGCCGCTGTTGCGCGCGGCCAGCGCCAGCGATTGCGCATCCAGGTTGGCAGCCTCGTGCTCGAAGCCGATGTTGCCGTCCTCGTCGGCGCTGCTGGCCCGCACCAGCGCCACATGGATGGGAAAGGGCTTGTAGCGCAGGTACTCCCGGCCGTCCAGCTGCACCACCTCGGCCAGGTCCTCGCGGGCCGAGGCGTTCATGCGGCCGCCGCCCTGGCGGGGGTCGCACACCGTGCCCAGGCCCACGTGGGTGAACAGGCCCGGGCGGCCGGCGCCGATCTCGCGCATGAGCTGGCTGGAAACGCCCCCGGGCAGGATGTAGGCCTCGATCTTCTCGTCCTGGGCGAGCTGCTGCATGGCCGGCGACCAGACCCAGTGCCCGCCGATCACGCGGCGCACCAGCCCCTCGTGGGCAAAGCAGTTGACGCCCCGGGTCTTCTTGTCGCCGATGCCCAGCGCGTGCAGCAGGGTGAGCTGGCGCGGCGCCCCGGTGGACAGAAAACGCTGCTGCACCGCCTGGAACAGGTGGGTGGCCTCCATCAGGCCGCCACCGCCGCCCATCAGGCCGACGGTGTCGCCATCGCGGATCAGCGCAGCCGCTTCGGCGGCGGTGACGAAGAGGGACGCGGGGCTGCTGGGCGGTTTCATGGGCATGGGCCGGGAGGATGGACGGGAAGGCGGCGGGACGGGCCAGGCGGACGGCAGCGCCTCAGGCGGCCGGATCGAACAGGGCAGCGCCTTTCCTGAGGGCGCTGCGGGCGATCACACCGCGGTGGATCTCGCTGGTGCCGTCGAAGATGCGGTAGATGCGGGCATCCCGGTAGTAGCGCTCGATGGGCAGGTCGCGGCAGTAGCCCATGCCGCCGAACACCTGCACCGCCCGGTCGACCACGCGGCCCAGGGTCTCGGCCGCGTGCACCTTGACCATGGCGATCGGCTCGCGCGCGTCCAGCCCCTGGTCGAGCATCCAGGCGGCGTGGTAGACCATCCAGCGCGCCGCGTTGATCTCGATGACGCTGTCGGCCAGCATCTGCTGCACCATCTGGAAGTCGCCGATGGGGCTGCCGAACTGCCGGCGCTCCTGCGCCCAGCCCAGCATCCGCTCGCAGACGTGGCTGGCCTTGCCCACCGCCCGCGCGCCGACCTGGGCCAGCCGCACCACATTGAGCGCGCCCATGGCCAGCTTGAAGCCCTGGCCCCGCTGGCCCAGCAGGGCCTGCGGCTCCAGCCGCACATCGTCGAAGAACAGCTCCATGTGCGGTGTGCCGCGCAGGCCCATCATGCTCTGGTCCTTGCCCAGGGTGAAGCCGGGCAGGCCCTTGTCCACCATGAACATGGAGATCTCGCGTTCGCCGGTGCGCGCCGAAACCAGGAAGAAATCGCTCCACTGCGCGTCGCTGATGAAGTGCTTGGCACCCTGCAGCAGCCAGCTGCCGTCGGGCTGCTCGCGGGCCTGGGTCCGGATGCCCTGGGCGTCGGAGCCGGCGCCGGGCTCGGTGATGGCGATGGCGCAGGTGCGCTCGCCCGCCACCGCCGGCAGCAGCCAGCGTTCGCGCTGGGCATCGCGGCAGTGCAGCAGCGGCTCGTAGACGTTGCCGAAGGCGCGCCGGATCAGGATGTCGGTGGTGTGACCGAACTGTTCCTCGCACAGGATGCGGTCGAGGTGCGACAGACCGCCGCCGCCCACCCCGGCCGGCATGTTCATGCCGTACAGGCCCAGCGCCCGGCTGCGCTGCAACAAGTCCTGCGCCTGCTGCGGGTCCAGCTGGCCGCGGGCCTCGACCTCGTCTTCCAGCGGCCGCAGGTGCTCGGCGATGAAGCGGCGCACCGTGGCCACCAGCATCTTCTGTTCGTCATTCAGGGCAAAGTCCATGGCGGTCGGGAGGAATGGAGTCGGTGGGAGTCGGGTCGGTCAGGGCTGGAGCCAGGGCAGGCTGGCACTGCGGCAACGGGCGGCCCAGGCGGTCGGGTCGCAGGTCTTCTCGCGTTCGAGGTGGATCACCTCCACGCTCACCGGCAGGTCGGCGGGCAGGGCGGCAAACAGGCCGGCAAGGTCGATGCTGCCCTCGCCGGGCAGCAGCCGCTCGCAGCGGGCGGTGTGGATCAGCTGCTCGGTGCTGTAGTGGGTGCCGGCCTCGGCATCGCAGATCTGGGCGTAATGCAGCAGGCGCCGGGGGATGGCGCGGATGTCGTCCAGCGTGGTGTGCGAGCGCCCGACATGCAGCGCATCGACCAGGATGCCGGCGTTGGCCGGCGTGCCGGCGGCCTGCACCAGGCGCAGGGCGCTGCGGGCATCGGGCACGGCGGTCCAGGGCATGAACTCGAGGTCGGCGGTGAGGCCATAGGGCGCCAGGGCCTCGCAGAGTTGCGCATAGGACCGGGCCAGGCGCTGCGGCTCGGGGTCGTCGCCGGCCACCAGCACGGCGCGCGCGCCCAGGGCCGCACCGGCCTCGTACAGCGCGGCGTAGCGCTGCGGCTCGAAGCCGGCATCGAGGCGGATGATCTCCAGGTCGAACACGCCCACGCCGGTGTCGCGCTGCACCGCCCGCGTCTCGCGCAACACCTCGGGGTGGTGCAGCAAGGCCTGCTGCGGCGCACCCGGTCCGTTGGGCCACAGCCGCAGGCCCACGAAGCCGTAGCCGGTGGCCGCGGCCACGCGCAGCGCCTGCGGCGGGGTGCAGCGGTGCGAGGTGAGGTAGGCCAGCGAGAGGGCGCGCCCCGCTCCCGGGCGGGTGGCCGGGCCGGGGTTGGCGGGGATCGGGCAGGCGGCGCTCATCGCAGTGGCGACACCGCCGTGGGCAGCGCGATGGTGGAGACCATGGCAGTGGTCAGGTGCGCGGGCCCGCCCTTGGGCGGCCAGATGCCCTGGGCCACCGCCGCACTGCGGGCCTGGCTGCGCGCATCCAGCGAGGGGTAGGGCCAGATGTTGGTGAAGCGCAGCGGGCCGTCCAGCGCCACCATGGCCACCAGACAGGGCGAGATCCGGGCGCGCTGCGGCACCGCCTGCTGCCACAGGTCGATGGTGGGCTGCAGCCCGCCCGGGCGGATGCCGTAGGTGCGGATCTCGTAGACCGGCCCGAACAGGCCGCTTTCGGCGCTGGGGCGCACCGGCGCCATCCAGGGAAAGCCCCGGTAACTGTGCTGCTCCAGGCTCTGGGCCAGTTCGCCGCAGCCGAACGGGCTGGCGCTGTGCCGGGTGCGTTCGCGCTCGGCCTCCAGCGCCTCAAGGGTGGCGAAGCCGCGCAGCACGATCATCTGGTTGAGCACCCCGATGTCGCTGGTCCAGCAGCCCAGCAGCTCGCCGCCGGCGCCCGGGGCGGCGCAGAAGTCACGAACCCGTTCGGCGGCCTGGGCGGCGGTGCCGAACGGCAGGGTCAGGGTGGCGAGTTCATAGTGCATCAGGGAATCTCCAGGCATCGTTCACTATTAAAAAAGTAGCAATGAATCCAATCCCATCAAGGGCTGGATGCCGAAAAGGCATGGAAACGATCGGGCTCGACGCCGGCGGCGTCGCAGGCCGCCAGAAAGCCGAAGGTCATGGCCGGCCCGAGGGTGATGCCGCCGGCCGGGTAATGGCCGGCCATCAGGCTGCTCATGTCGTTGCCGCCGGCCCACAGGCCGGCAACGGGCTGCCCGGCGGCGTCCAGCACCCGGGCGCGGGCGTCCACCCGCAGGCCGGCAAAGGTGCCCAGGCTGCCCATCACGATGTGCACGGCGTAGAAGGGCGCGCGCGCCAGCGGCGCCATGCAGGGGTTGCTGCTGCCGAGCTGGCGGGCCCGTTCGGCGTCGCCCTGGATGCGGTTGTAGGGGGTCTGGCCCTTGGCGAAGTCGCTGTCCTGGCCCGCCCGGGCCTGGGCGTTGTAGCGCCTCACGGTCTGCTGCAGAGCCTCGGCCGGCAGTCCGCAGGCGGTGGCCAGCTCGGCCAGGGTACGGCCCCGCAGCAGGTAGCCCCGGGCCCGCCACGGCCCCAGCGGCAGCGGAGCGGGCTTGACGGCGCCCAGGCCATAGT
>VERU01000202.1 GCA_018882485.1 Rhodoferax sp.
GTGCAGGGCACTGTTCAAGCTGAAGCGGTGCTTTCGGTACGGGATTGCCATGCCCACTATGGCGATTTCCACGTCATCAAAGGCGTATCACTGGATTTGCGCCGCGGCGAGACCGTTGCGGTCGTGGGCGAGTCCGGATCGGGCAAGTCGACGCTGGCGCGGGTGATCACGGGCCTGCTACCGCCCACCGGCGGTGAAGTCCTGTTCCAAGGTAGTCCCTTGCCTGCGCGGCTCGCCGAGCGAGACCGGGAAATGAAGCGCAGGATTCAATTGGTCTACCAAATTCCGGATGTCGCCATCAACCCTCGGCAGTCGCTGCTGGAGATCATCGGCCGGCCTGTGCAGTTCTATTTCGGACTCGCTCGTTCCGAAGTGGCCGCACGGGTTGACGAGTTGTTGGCCTTGGTCGAGTTGCCGCTCGATTACCGGAACCGTCGGCCAGGTCAATTGTCCGGAGGGCAAAAGCAGCGGGTCTGCATCGCCAGGGCGCTGGCTGCCCGGCCCGATTTCATCATTCTGGATGAGCCGACTTCGGCCCTGGATCCCCTCGTAGCCGAAGAGATTCTCAAACTGTTAAGGCGATTGCAGTCCGAGTTGGGGCTGTCTTACCTGCTGATCACCCATGATCTGGATGTGGTGCATCGCATCGCGCACCGCACGGCCGTGATGCTGCAAGGCGCCTTTGTCGCCTTCGATCAGACGGCGACCATATTCGATGGACCCTATCATCCCTATACCGAAAAGCTGATCAATGCCGTCCCTGTCATGCGCAGTGACTGGCTGGACGGCGTGCTGGCCAGACGCACCCAGGCTTCCTGAGTTCCGGGCCCAGCGGACAGGCCAGTCTTCGCTGGCAGACCGCCGTTTGGCGGTTTGCTCAGACGTTGGAGTCGGCAAAAGAAGCCTTGCGGCGGTCCATGTAATCCCGGATGGCTTCGTCGGTTGCAGGATCCAGGTCAGGGGCCTGGTATTCGGCCAACTGTTTTTTCCATTGCGCATTGGCGCGCGAAGCAAGGTCCCTGGACCCCTCCGCCTCCCATTGCTCGAAGCTGTTGTTGTCGGTGATCGCCGACCGGTAAAACGCGTTTTCGAAATTGGCGTGCGTGTGACTGCAACCAAGAAAGTGTTTGCCGGGGCCCACCTCGCGTATGGCGTCCATGGCCTGTCCGTTCTCCGACAGATCGACGCCAGCCAGCAGCGTGTGCATCATCCCGGCCTGATCGGCGTCCATGATGAACTTTTCATATCCCATGGCCAGTCCACCTTCGAGCCACCCAGCCGTGTGCAGCACAAAGTTGACGCCGCCCAGGCAGGTGGGCAGCATGGTGTTGGCGGACTCGAAGGCCGCCTGGGCGTCTGCGATCTTGGAACCACACAGTGCGCCTCCCGAGCGGAATGGAACACCCAGTCGGCGGGCAAGAGCGGCCATGACGTACAGTACCAATGCCGGCTCTGGCGTACCAAACGTGGGCGCACCCGACTGCATCGACATCGAGGATGCGAAACTGCCCAGAACCACCGGTGCGCCCGGGTTGACCAATTGCACAAAGGCCATGCCCGCCAGCGCTTCGGCAAGGGTTTGCGCGGCTGTCCCGGCCACGGTCACGGGTGACATCGCACCGGCCAGAATGAATGGCGTGATGATGGTCGCCTGATTGGACCGGGCGTACACCTTTGCCGCGCCCAGCATCGTCTCGTCAAAGGTCATTGGCGAGTTGGCGTTGATGAGATTGATGACGCAGGTTTTGGGCTTGCCTGTGAGAGGATCCATGAAGTCGTCCCCGAACAGCAGTCGTGTCATCTCGACCGTGTCCGCGGCCCGATCGGGATGCGTGACCGAACCCATGAAGGGTTTGTCGCTGTACTTCATGTGCGAGTACACCATGTCGAAATGCCGCTTGTTGACAGGCAGATCCACGGGTTCGCAAATGGTGCCTCCCGAGTGGTGCAGGGATGAGGCCGCATACGTCAGCTTCACAAAATTGCGAAAGTCCTCGATCGTTGCATAGCGTCGCCCGCGGTCCAGATCGCGCACGAACGGTGATCCATAGGCCGGGGCGAACACCGTGCTGTTCCCGCCTATCAGCACGCTGCGAGCAGGGTTGCGGGCGTGTTGGACAAATTCCCTCGGTGCGCTGGCCTGGACCAGCGACCGGCACATCCCGCGCGGAAATCGTACCCGTTCGCCCCGTACATCGGCCCCCGCTGCACGGAACAGTGCCAGCGCTTCGGGGTCATCGCGGAAGTCAATACCCGTTTCTTCGAGGATGGTGTCGGCGTTGCGTTCGATGGTCTGCAATCCTTCCTCATCGAGCACTTCGAAGCGGGGTATTTTGCGTGTGATGTACGGCACAATCTGGCCGACCCGCGCTGAGCGGGCAGCCCGTTTGGCCTCTCTTGCGCCGGCTCCGCGCCGAGTTCGGGCGGCCGGGGCGTCTTGTGTGGTGTCGTTCATGGCAGATGGTGGGCTGCAAACAGCCGCCGGATGATCCTCGAAAGCGCAGTATCCTCACAGGCGGTGTGAGCCTGCATCCAGCATGCGACATGGTTTTGCGCCCTGACGTCAGCCTCGGTGCAGCGAGGGTGAAGTCTGTTAGCCTGTGCGATGTGCTACTTGCTGCTTGTGCGCCCCGACCATTTTTTCCTGGAGCCTGGCCGACGCGGTCCCGTGTGTCAGTGACCCGTGGAAGTCGTTTCCCGCCGATTCAGGATCTGATACCGGGTGAAGAGCGGCGCGCCACAACCTGACTGCCCATGAGTTTGTTGCTGGGGATCGATGCCGGGGGAACCTACACCGATGCGGTGTTGGTCGATGGACAGCGTCGGGTCCTGGCGACGGCAAAGAGCCTCACCACCCGGTTCGATCTGTCGGTTGGCGTTGCGTCGGCCATCGATCAGCTGCCGCCCGATCTGCGTCAGCGGATCGGATTGGTTTGCTTGTCGACCACGCTGACCACCAACTCAGTGGTTGAGGGGCGTGGAGCGCCGGTGTGCGTGTTGCTGGCGGGTTACGATGAAGCCGCCATCCGGTCCAGCGGCCTGGCGGACCTGGTCGGTCCTGACGCCATCGTTGCGCTAGAGGGCGGCCACGATGCCACCGGGGTCGAGATCCAGCCGCTGGATGAGGTGGCCGCTTGTTCCGCGATTGCCCGATTCGGATCCCGTGTCACGGCGTTTGCGATCTCGGCGACGTTCTCGGTCCGCAATCCAGCACATGAATTGCAGCTCAAGAAGTGGGTGGAGTCGCTGTGTGATCGACCGGTGACGTGTGGACACGAGCTGGCCTCCAGCCTTGGCGCGCCGCGACGCGCCCTGACCGCTGCGCTGAACGCGCGCATGGTGTCCCATGTGCGGGTGCTGGTGGATTCGGTCCAGTCCACGCTGTCCGACCGTCGGATACGGGCGCCCCTGATGATGGTCAAGGGGGATGGCACCCTGGTGAACGTGGAGACCGCCATGCAACAGCCGGTGGGCACCGTCCTGTCGGGTCCGGCGGCCAGTCTGCTCGGAGCCTGTGCCTTGACCGGATTGCGAGACGCCGTGGTCGCGGACATGGGAGGAACGACGACCGATATCGCCGTGGTTCGGGGTGGCCACCCCGCGCTCAGCGACGACGGCGCGCGGGTGGGACCCTGGCGTCCGATGGTCCCGGCTGCGCGCGTCTATGCGATTGGCCTTGGGGGCGACAGCGAGGTTCGGCTGCTGGGAGGCAAGGGTTTGGCCATTGGGCCCCGACGGGTGATTCCGCTGAGTTTGCTGGGGCATCAACATCCCGAGGTATTGCCGGTTCTGGCCCGGCAGGAGCAGGAATCGCCCCATGCGAGCCAAATGCGTTTCGTGATGCGGCTGCAGTCTGACGCTGTTTCGGTGAATCAGTTGTCCGATGACGAGCGGCGTGCCTGGGATCGGCTCTGCCAGGGGCCAGTGGACATGGAACGCTGCAACCTGGAAGACAGGGCGATGTCCCGAGCTCTGGCCCGGCTTGAGCGACGCAACATGGCCATCTACAGCGGATTTACGCCCAGCGACGCGGCCCATGTCCTCAAGCTGTCCAACCACTGGTGTCGCCTGGCGGCGGTGTCCGGGGCTCGTATCTGGGCACGTCAGATGCGTCACCTGTATGGACTGGGAACCTGGACGCAGGGCGAAGAGACAGCGCCGTGCCAAGATGTGTTGCGGGCGCTTTACGACCAGATTGCAGAGAAGCTGCTGGAAGCCGGACTGAACGATGCCGGCCAACTGGGCGACAACCAGACGGGTCGTTTGGCGACCCTGCTGGCCCAACTCGCTGTACAGCCATCACATGCGCGTGACGTTGCGGCGGCATCACCGGTTTTTCAGTTGAAGTTTTCGCCCGATATGCCATTGATCGCGGTGGGAGCCCCCGCTGCCAGCTACTACCCGGAAGTTGCCCGCCTCCTCGGTGTTTCGCTGGTTCTGCCGCGATTCGGCGAGGTGGCCAACGCGGTGGGTGCTGCCTGTGCTTTGGTTTCGCAACGGGTGAACTGGACCATTGCACAGCCAGCAAGGGGTGTATTCAGGGTCTTCGAACCCGCTGGCCCCAGGGATTTCGATTCCTTGAATGCGGCGCTTGCCCACGCTTGTGCGGGATCCTCTGCTTTGGCTCGTGAGCGTGCGACGCGGGCCGGCGCGGCCGATGTGCACGTCTCGCTGCACCAGTCTGACAACGTCGTGCGCAACGACATCGATGGCGACGTGTTTTTCGAGGCGACGGTCACGGCCGTGGCGTCCGGCCCTCCCGTGATGTCGACAAAACCGGATTCGACCGACCGCCCATGACCGTACCCTTCAACCTGGATGCGCTGTTGAAGAAGCATGGCCTGGTCATGCGCGGCAGCTTCAGACCTGCGAACGAGGACGCCTTGCCGCGCCTTGCCGGAGACCGCGTCGCCGCCATGGTCTGCATGGTGGGCGTAGCGGGTTCGGATTTCTGGCCGCATTTCGAGCAATCGGCGTGCTTCCGGGACGGATTGGCCCATCCGCTGGATCGGTGGAGCCGCCTGATCGGCGACCAGCTGGCGCAGCATCTGGGCGGGTTGGCGCTGTACCCTTTTGATGGCCCACCGTACTGGCCTTTCCAGCGATGGGCCGAACGGGGTGAGTCGGTGTATGCCAGTCCACTGCAATTGCTCATCCATCCGGAATTCGGACTCTGGCATGCCTATCGCTTTGCATTGCTGCTGCCGCAGGCCGCATCCTGTTCGGACACATTGCCGGTCGATGCGCCGCCCCGACATCAGGAATCGCCCTGCCTGCGGTGTGCCAATGTGCCCTGTCTTTCTGCCTGTCCCGTCCACGCCTACGACCGCGGCGGCTTTCGGCTGGACCGCTGCCTGACCTGGCTGGGGG
>VERU01000203.1 GCA_018882485.1 Rhodoferax sp.
GCCGACGTCATCGTCAACCCGAACCAGCCCGGCTGCACTTTTGAGAGCAAAGCCATAGCAGGCGTGGGCGTGATGTTTTATGTGCTACTGGCGCTGCGCAGCGAATTGCGCACGCGCGGTGTGTTTGACGCAGCCACGCAACCCAAGCTCGATGCCCTACTACCGCTGATTGCACTGGGCACCGTGGCCGACGTGGTGCGCCTAGACGCGAATAACCGGCGCCTGGTCGCGCAAGGCCTCAAACGCGTACGCGCGCTGGCCATGCCTGAGGGGCTGGCGGCGCTGTTTGTGGCTTCGGGCCGCCAGGCGCCCAAGGCCACGACCTTTGATTTTGGCTTTGCCCTGGGGCCGCGTATCAACGCCGCCGGGCGCCTGTCGGACATGACCCTGGGCATCGAATGCCTGCTGACCGACGACCCGGCCCGGGCGGCCGAGCTGGCGCGCCAGCTGGACGAGATCAACCGGGCCCGGCGCGACATCGAGGGCGACATGCGCGAGCAGGCCCTGGCCATCGCCGAGGGGCTGTTCGAAGAAGGCGAGGAACCCCCGCCGGCGCTGTGCGTCTTCGACCCCGACTTCCACGAAGGCGTGGTGGGCATCGTCGCGTCGCGCCTCAAGGACAAGCTGCACCGCCCGACCTTCGTGTTCGCGCCCAGCGGCGCACCGGGGCGGGAACACGAACTCAAGGGTTCGGGCCGCTCCATCCCCGGCTTCCACCTGCGCGACGCACTGGACCTGGTGGCCAAGCGGCATCCTGGGGTGCTGCTGCGCTTTGGCGGGCACGCCATGGCCGCCGGCTGCACCGTGCCCGAGGAACACATCGACACCTTCGAGCAGGCGCTGGCCGAAGTGGCCCAGGAGTGGCTGGACCCCGCCACCCTGACCCGCCGCACCGAAACCGACGGCCCGCTGGCCCCGGCGTGGCGGCAGCCGGAGGTGGCCGAACTGCTGCAGGGCGAGGTCTGGGGCCAGGGCTTCGCCCCCCCGACCTTCAGCGAGGAGCTCGAGGTGCTGCACCAGCGCATCGTGGGCGAGCGCCATCTGGCCCTCAAGCTGCGCCACCAGGGCGAGCCGGTGGACGGCATCTGGTTCGGCCGCACCGAGCCGCTGCCGGCGCGCGCCCACCTGGCCTACCGTCTGGAGGCCGACACCTGGAACGGCCTGCGCCGTGTGCGCTTTTTGATCGAGGCCGCCGAGGCCTGACAGCGGCACCGCCTAAAATCCGGGCGTGTCCGCTTCCATCCTGAACGCCGACCTGCACTGCCACTCGGTGGTGTCCGATGGCACCCTCACGCCTGAACAACTCGCCGAGCGGGCCAGGGCCCGTGGCGTCGATCTGTGGGCACTGACCGACCACGACGAAATCGGCGGCCAGCAGCGGGCTGCCGCCGCCGCCCGTGACTGGGGCATGCACTACCTGAGCGGCGTTGAAATCTCGGTGACCTTCGCCGGCCAGACGGTGCACATCGTCGGGCTGGGTTTCGACCCGACCGATGTGCGGCTGCAGGAGGGCCTGGCCCGCACCCGGGGCGGACGCAGCGAGCGCGCCCGCGAGATGGCCGACAGCCTGGCCAAGGTCGGCATCCGGGGCGCTTACGAGGGCGCCACCCGTTACGCCGGCAACCCGGACCTGGTCTCGCGCACCCATTTCGCCCGTTTCCTGGTGGAAACCGGCGTCTGCCGCGACACCAGCGAGGTGTTTCGCCGCTTCCTCACCGAGGGCAAGCCCGGTTTCGTGCCGCATCGCTGGGCCAGCCTGCGCGATGCCGTGGGCTGGATCCGGGACGCCGGCGGAGCCGCCGTGGTGGCCCACCCCGCGCGCTACAAGTTCAGCGCCACCGAGGAATACGCCCTGTTCAGCGAATTCAAGGCCCATGGCGGCCAGGGCGTCGAAGTGGTGACCGGCAGCCACACGGCCGCCGAGGCGATCACCTATGCCGGAATGGCGCGTGAATTCGGGCTGGCCGCCTCGCGCGGCAGCGATTTCCACAGCCCGGACGAGAGCCACACCGACCTGGGCAGCCTGCCCTGGCTGCCGGGCAACCTGCAGCCGATCTGGGAACTGCTGGCCACCCGCATCCAGCCCGCACCGGGCCGCGCGACTTGAAGGCCCGCCCGCGGCTGCGGCCCCGCGAAGGCCTGGGCATCGTCTATGTGGTGCTGGCCACGCTGTGCTTCGCCACACTGGACACCACCACCAAGCATGCGGTCAGCGCCGTGCCCATCCTGATGCTGCTGTGGTTCCGCTATGCCTTTCAGACCGTCAGCGTGATGGCGCTGCGCCTGCCGGTGCAGGGACGGTCGCTGTTCGTCACCGGCAAGCTGCGCTTCCAGCTGCTGCGTGGCACGCTGCTGTTCATCGGTACCGCCTGCGCCATGCTCAGCCTGCGTCACCTGCCGGTGGGCGAGTTCAGCGCGCTGGTCATGCTCTCGCCCCTGCTGTCCACCGCCCTGTCGGCCTGGTGGCTCAAGGCGCCCGTAACCCGGCTGCGCTGGGCGGTACTGGTGTGCGGCTTTGCCGGGGTGCTGCTCATCGTGCACCCCGGCAGCCAGTTCTTCGGCTGGCCGCTGATCTACCCCGCCATCCTGGTGCTGGCCAACTCGGGCTTTCATGTGCTCACCAGCCACATGAGTGCCGATGAAAACCCCTACACCACGCAGTTCTACACCGGGCTGGTGGGCGTGCTGAGCATGAGCACCCTGGTCTGGACCGTATGGGACAGCGCGCTGGTGCTGTCGTGGTGGCCCTGGCTGCTGCTGATCGGCGTGGCCGGCTCGATCGGGCACCTGATGCTCATCCGGGCCTTCATCCACGCGCCGGCCCCGGTCATCATGCCCTACATCTACAGCCAGATCGCCTTCGGCATGCTGGGCGGCTGGCTGGTCTTCGGCCATGTGCCCGACGCCCTGGCCTGGATCGGCATGGGCGTGATCGCCGCCAGCGGGGTGGCCAATGCCCTGCTGTCGGCCCGTGCCGCGCGCGCGGCGCCCTGAGGCCATGGCCCAGTACTTCCAGATCCACCCCGACAACCCGCAGCCCCGGCTGCTGCGCCAGGCCGTGGCCCTGCTGCGGCAGGGGGGCGTGCTGGCCGTGCCCACCGACTCCAGCTATGCGCTGGTCTGCCAGATCGACGACCGCGAGGCGGTGGAGCGGCTGCGCCGCATCCGGGGCGTGGACGACCGGCATCACCTCACCCTGCTGTGCCGCGACCTGTCGGAACTGTCGGCCTACGCCCGGGTGGACAACCGGCAGTACCGCCTGCTCAAGTCCGCCACGCCCGGGCCCTACACCTTCATCCTGGAAGCGAGCCGCGAAGTGCCGCGCCGCGTCAGCCATCCGCAGCGCAAGACCATCGGGCTGCGGGTGCCCGCCCACGCGGCGCTGCAGGCGCTGCTGACGCTGCACGAGGGGCCCCTGCTGGCCGCCACGCTGATCCTGCCCGACGAGACCGAACCCCTGAACGATCCGCAGGAGATCCGCGACCGGCTGGAACACCCGGTGGCGGCGGTGCTGGACGCGGGGGCCTGCCCGCTGGAACCCACCACCGTGATCGACCTCAGCGGCGACACCCCGCAGGTGCTGCGCCAGGGCCGCGGACCGCTGGAGCCCCTGGGCCTGTGAGGTGCCGTCCGGAGCGCCGAGGCCGGCCCGGACCTTGAGGGACAATGCATCCATGGACATCGGCCACCTGATACAGACCGTTGCGATCTACGCCATTCCGGTGCTGTTCGCCATCACCCTGCACGAGGCGGCGCACGGCTACGCCGCGCTGCATTTTGGCGACAACACCGCGCACGCCATGGGGCGCATCACGCTCAACCCGCTGCGCCATATCGATCCCGTGGGCACCATCCTGATGCCGCTGCTGCTCTACTTCGCCACCAGCGGCGCCTTCCTGTTCGGCTATGCCCGGCCGGTGCCGGTCAATTTCGGGCGGCTGCGCCGGCCCAAACGCGACATGGTCTGGGTGGCACTGGCCGGGCCGGGCGCCAACCTGCTGCAGGCGCTGATCTGGGGCGCGCTGCTGCTGGTGCTCAATGCCAGCGGCGCCGAGGAAGTGTTCTTCCTGAAAATGTGCGAGGGCGGCGTGCTGGCCAATGTGGTCATGGCCGTCTTCAACCTGTTTCCGCTGCCGCCGCTGGACGGCGGGCGCATTCTGGTCGGGCTGCTGCCCTGGCGCCAGGCGGCGCTGCTGGCCCGCGTCGAACCCTGGGGCTTCTTCATCGTCATGGCCCTGGTGGTCAGCGGCCTCGTCAGCGCGCTCTGGATGCGGCCCCTGATGGCCGTGACCCTGTCGCTGCTGGACCTGGTCCTTGCGCCCCTGGCGTTCCTGCTCAACTGATCCCCGCCCCGCCATGAGCATCACCCGCTTCCTCACCGGCATCACCACCACCGGCACCCCCCACCTGGGCAATTACGTCGGCTCCATCCGCCCGTCGGTACGGGCCAGCCAGCGCAGCGATGTGCAGAGCTTCTACTTCCTGGCCGACTACCACGCCCTCATCAAGGTGGACGACCCGGCCCGGGTCCAGCGCTCGACGCTGGAAATTGCCGCCAGCTGGCTGGCCTGCGGCCTGGATCCGCAGCGGGTCACCTTCTACCGCCAGTCGGATATCCCCGAGATCCCCGAACTCACCTGGCTGCTGACCTGCGTGACCGGCAAGGGCCTGCTCAACCGGGCCCATGCCTACAAGGCCGCCGCCGACCGCAACCGCGCTGCCGGCCTGGACGAAGACGCCGACGTGAGCATGGGCCTGTTCATGTACCCGGTGCTCATGGGCGCCGACATCCTGATGTTCAACGCCCACAAGGTGCCGGTCGGGCGCGACCAAATCCAGCACCTGGAGATGGCCCGGGACATGGCCCACAGCTTCAACCACCGGTACGGCGTGCACTTCGTGCCGCCCGAGGCCGAGATCGAGGAGGCGGTGGCCACCCTGCCCGGTCTGGACGGGCGCAAGATGAGCAAGAGCTACGACAACACCATCCCGCTGTTCGCCCCCCGCGCCCAGCTGCAGAAGCTCATCGCCGGCATCAAGACCGACTCGCGCGCACCCGGCGAACCCAAGGACACCGAGGGCTCGGCGCTGTATGCCATCTACCAGGCCTTCGCCAGCCCCGAGGAAGCCCGGGCCCTGCGCCTGGCCTACGCCGAGGGCATCGCCTGGGGCGACGCCAAGCAGCTGCTGTTCGAGCGCATCGACCGCGAAGTGGCGCCCATGCGCCAAAAGTACGAGTCTCTGATCGCCCAGCCGGCCGAACTCGACAGGATTTTGATGGCCGGCGCAGAAAAGGCGCGCCAGCTCGACACCCCCTTCATCCGTGAACTGCGCCAGGC
>VERU01000204.1 GCA_018882485.1 Rhodoferax sp.
GTGTAGCTCAACAGGCGAAAACCGGCGCTGCGCGCCTGGCGCACACTGGAGGCATCCCACAACCGGTGGTTGCACACCACGGCCACACAATCCAGCCGCAGCGCGGTTTCCAGCCAGCCGGTCCACAGCGTGTCGAGCAGCAGGCCACGCGGGAGTTCGGGCTGGCGCTGCTGGGCGCCTTCCAGCGCATCGGGCTCGAAAGAGGTCAGCAGCGGGGGTATGGCTGCCTGCGCCCACAGCCGGGCGGCCTCGGCGGCCACCGTTTCGCCGGTGATGCGTTCGGTGCCCGGGGTGGGCTTGATCTCGATGTTGAGCAGCAGCCCATTGGCCAGGCAGTACCGTGCGATCTGCGCCAGAGCAGGCAGCGGCTCGCCCGCATAGGCCCGGGAGTGCCAGCCCCCGGCGTCCAGCAAGGACAGCCGCGTCCAGGGATGGTCGCCTCCGGTTTCGCTGGCGCCCGGGGCCAGCTCGGCCAGCCCCTGGGTGGTCCGGGTCAGGGTGGCGTCGTGCATCAGGAAGGGCACCCCGTCGGAGCTGAGCTTGACGTCGCACTCGAACATGCGGTAGCCGTGAGCGGCGCCCAGGCGAAACGCAGCCAGCGTGTTTTCGGGGGCCAGCTTGCCGGCGCCGCGGTGCGCGATCCAGCGGGGATAGGGCCAGTGTTCGGCGGTCACAGGGGTCATGGGGTTTCCTTGCGCCGTCCGGTGGCGGCGTCAAAATGGTGCAGCCGGTCGGGCCGGGCCCGCACATGCAGGAGGTCGCCCGGGGCTGGCGCAGACCGCGCCTCGTCCAGCCTCAGCACCACCGGCTCGCTGGAGTGGCCGTCGGGCCAGCGGCAGTACACCAGCCGTTCGGCGCCCAGCAGTTCCACCGCCTCCACCCGCAGGGCCCAGCCATCTGGCGCCAGGTCGAGGTGTTCCGGTCGCACGCCCAGCAGCGTATCGGCGGCCTGCCCGGGTGCACCGCGCAGCAGGTTCATGGGCGGCGAGCCGATGAAACCCGCCACGAAGGGGCTGGCGGGACGGCTGTACACCTCCAGCGGGGTGCCGAACTGCTCCAGCACCCCCTGGTTGAGCACCAGCATGCGTTGTGCCAGGGTCATGGCTTCGACCTGATCGTGGGTCACGAACAGCGAGGTGATACCCAGCTCCCGGTGCAGCTTCTGGATTTCCAGCCGGGTCTGGGCGCGCAGCTTGGCATCGAGGTTGGACAGGGGTTCGTCGAACAGAAACACCTTGGGCTGGCGCACGATGGCGCGGCCCATGGCCACCCGCTGGCGCTGTCCCCCCGAGAGCTCGCGCGGCTTGCGCTTCAGGTAGGGGCCGATTTCCAGGATCTCGGCCGCCCGGTCCACCCGGCGCCGGATGTCCTCGGCCGGCACCCGGGCAATTTTCAGCCCGTAGGCCATGTTCTCGAACACCGTCATGTGCGGATAGAGCGCATAGTTCTGGAACACCATGGCGATGTCGCGTTCGGCGGGTTCGAGCTGGTTGACCACCCGTCCGCCGATGGACACCGTGCCCTGCGAGATCTCTTCCAGCCCGGCCACCATGCGCAGCAGGGTGGACTTGCCGCAGCCCGACGGACCCACGATCACCACGAACTCGCCGTCCGCCACCGTGGCGCTGATGCCGTGGATCACCTGATTGGCCGACTTGCCGCTGCCATAGCGTTTGACGACCTGATTGAACTCGATGGCTGCCATTATTTTTCCGTATCCACCAGACCCTTGACGAACCATTTCTGCATCAGCACCACCACCAGCGCGGGCGGCAGCATGGCCAGCATGGCCGTGGCCATCACCACGTTCCATTGCATCTCCGAGTCGCCGGCCGAAATCATGCGCTTGATGCCGATGACCACCGGGTACATGTCTTCCCGCGTGGTCACCAGCAGCGGCCAGAGGTACTGGTTCCAGCCGTAGATGAACTGGATCACGAACAGCGCCGCCATGGACGTGGCCGACAGCGGCAGCAGCACGTCGAAGAAGAAGCGCAGCGGACCGGCGCCATCGATCCGGGCCGCCTCCAGCAGTTCGTCGGGCACCGTCAGGAAAAACTGCCGGAACAGGAAGGTGGCCGTGGCCGAGGCGATCAGCGGCACCGTGAGCCCGGCGTAGCTGTCCAGCATGCCCAGGTCCGAAACCACCTTGTAGGTCGGGCTGATGCGCACCTCCACGGGCAGCATCAGGGTGATGAAGATGGCCCAGAAGCACAGCATGCGCAACGGAAACCGGAAGTACACGATGGCGAAGGCCGACAGCAGCGAGATGGCGATCTTGCCCAGCGCGATGACCAGGGCCGACACCAGGCTCACCGTCATCATGTGTCCCACCGGCGCCTTGGAGCCCGAGCCGCCGCCCGTGCCCTGCCAGGCCGCGCGGTAGTTGTCCAGCAGACTGGCACCGGGCAGCAGGGGCATCGGGGCCTGGGCAATGGCCTGGGAGGTATGGGTGGAGGCCACAAACGTGAGGTACAGCGGAAAGGCCACCACCGCCACGCCGAGCAGCAGGACGGCGTGGGTCAACAGCCGCAGTCCGGATCCGCGTTCAACCATGGCGGGCCCGATTCATCGGTAGCTGACCTTCTTCTCGACAAAACGGAACTGCACCACCGTCAGCAGCACCACGATCACCATCAGCACCACCGACTGGGCCGCCGAGCTGCCCAGGTCCATGGCCTTGAACCCGTCGTAATAGACCTTGTAGACCAGCACGGCGGTTTCCTTGCCCGGGCCACCCTGGGTGGCGGCGTCGATGATCGCAAAGGTGTCAAAGAACGCGTACACGATGTTGATCACCAGCAGAAAGAACGTGGTGGGCGAGAGCAGCGGGAAGACGATGGTCCAGAAGCGCCGCCAGGTTCGGGCGCCATCGATGGCGGCCGCCTCGATCAGCGACTTCGGGATGCTCTGCAGCCCGGCCAGAAAGAACAGGAAGTTGTACGAAATCTGCTTCCAGACCGCCGCCATGACCACCAGCGTCATGGCATGACGCCCGTTGAGCAGGTGGTTCCAGTCCACCCCCCATTGCCGCAGGAGGTGGGACAGCACGCCCACGCTGGGCGCGAACATGAACAGCTAGAGCACGCCGGCCACCGCAGGGGCCACGGCGTAGGGCCACACCAGCAGCGTGCGGTAGGCCAGGGCGCCCCGGCTGACGCGGTCTGCAAACACCGCCAGCAGCAAGGACAGCCCGATGCCGATCACCGCCACGCAGCTGGAGAACACGGCCGTCGTGACGAAGGAGGCCAGATAGGTGGGGTCGTTCCAGAGGTTGGCGAAATTCTCCAGCCCGACCCAGTCCACCGAGGTGCCGAAGGCGTCCGACTGCTGCACCGACTGCAGCAGCGCCTGGCCGGCGGGCCAGAAGAAGAACACCAGCACCACGGCGAGCTGCGGCGCCAGCAGCGCCCAGGGCAGCCACGATGACCGGAAGACGACCCGCTTTTCCACCGGCCGTGCGTCCCCTGGGGGCGGTCAGCCCTTGTTGGCCTTGTTGGCTTTCTCGAAACGCTCCAGCAGTTCGTTGCCGCGCTGCACGATGCTGTCGAGGCCTTCCTTGGCGCTCTTCTTGCCGGCCCAGACCTGCTCCAGTTCCTCGTCCTCGATGGTGCGGATCTGCACGAAGTTGCCCAGGCGGATGCCGCGCGACTTGTCGGTGGTCTTGCGGATCATCTGCGTCACCGACACATCGGTGCCGGGGTTCTTCTTGTAGAAGCCCGAATCCTCCGTGATCTTGAAGGCGGCCGAGGTGATGGGGAGGTAGCCCGTCTCCTGGTGGCTCTTGGCTTGCACGTTTGCGTCAGACAGGTACTGGTAGAAGGCCGCGACAGCTTTGTATTCCTCCGGCTTCTTGCCGGAGATCGCCCACAGGCTGGCCCCGCCGATCACGGTGTTCTGCGGCGCACCGGGCACATCTGGGTAGTAGGGCAGGGTGCTGATGCCCGCCTCGGCCTTCAGGTTGCGCTTGATGCCGCCGTAGGCAGCCGAAGAGCCCGTGTACATCGCGCACTCACCCGACTGGAAAGGCGCGTCCGCCGCGTTGTTGCGGCCCTTGTAGACGAACAGGCCCTGCTGCGCCATGTTGGCCAGGTTTTCGATGTGGCGCACGTGTAGCGGGGTGGTCACGTTCAGGCGGGCGTTCAGGCCGGTGAAGCCGTTGCGCTGGGTGGCGAATTCCACGTTGTGCCAGGCCGAGAAGCTCTCCAGCTGGGTCCAGCTCTGCCAGGCGGTGGTGAAGGGGCACTTGTGTCCGCTGGCCTTGAGCGTGGCGGCGGCACGGGCCACCTCAGGCCAGGTCTTGGGCGGGCTGTTGGGGTCCAGGCCGGCGGCCTTGAAGGCGTCCTTGTTGTAGTGCAGCACTGTGGTGGAGCTGTTGAACGGGAAGCTCAGCATTTGACCGTTGGGCGCCGTGTAGTAACCCGACACCGCGGGCACGTAGACGCTGGGGTCGAACTTGATGCCGGCGGTCTTCATGACCTGGTCCACTGGGACGATCACGCCCTTGGCGGCCATCATGCTGGCCGTGCCCACCTCGAAGATCTGCACGATGTGCGGCGCGTTGCCGGCACGGAAGGCCGCCACCGTGGCGGCAAAGCTCTCGGGATAGGTGCCCTTGAACACGGGCGTCACCTTGTAGGCCTTCTGGCTGTCGTTGAAGCCCTTGGCCAGGCCGCCAATCCACTCACCGAGCTGGCCGCTCATGGAGTGCCACCACTGAATCTCCACCGGGGCCTGGGCTTGAACGGGGGAGGAGGCGAGGGCGGCCAGCGCGCTGACGGCCAGGGCAAGTTGCTTGATCTTCATGGTGTCTCCGTTGAGCGGTGGGGAAAGGGAACCCAGGGGCACCCGGTTGTTGCCGGGAATTGCCGGGAACTGCCGGGCGGGTCAAGTGCGGGATTGTCCCCAGGATTTGTGACAACCCCGTTTCTCGCACGTTCCGGGTGCACCGCGCCACGGTGGTTTCCCCGGCTTGTGCTTCCCTACGCCCTCGTGGGGATGCTGCACTGCGGTAGCATTCCCGACCAATCCACAGGGTCACCTGTTTCCCCCGGTCGTCACAGCACCAAGGGGCGAGCGGGTACCGCGAACCAAAGATGAATGCTCCTCTGCCGCTGCAGGTTGCCGGTGGCGCCGGCCTGTCCCCTGGTGTGGACGCGGACGAAGGCGCACCGCGTCTGCGCGAGATTCCCTACAACTACACCTCGTTCTCCGACCGTGAGATCGTGAGGCGGCTGTTGGGCGCGCGCGCCTGGGAACTGCTGGAGCAGTTGCGCGGCGAGCGCCGCACAGGGCGTTCCGCCCGCATGCTGTACGAGGTGCTGGGCGACATCTGGGT
>VERU01000205.1 GCA_018882485.1 Rhodoferax sp.
GTTCGGCGCGACCCATCGGCCCGCACCTCGGACTCGATGGTGATGGCCATGGCCGGACAGACCGCCTCGCACAGCTTGCAGGCGATGCAGCGTTCTTCGCCATTTTCGTAGCGGCGCAGGGCATGCAGGCCACGGAATCGCGGCGACAAGGGGGTTTTCTCTTCAGGAAACTGGATCGTGACCTTGCGACGGAAGGCGTAGCGACCGGTGAGAGCCAGACCCTTGAGAAGTTCCAGCAACAGAAAGCTGGAGAAAAAATCCTTCAGCGAAAACGCCGAGGCATTGCGTGGTGTAGCGATGGTGGACATGAGCGCGACCTGCTATGGCCAGATATTGAACGGGGTCTGCATCCACACCCCGACCACGATCAGCCAGACCAGCGTGACCGGAATGAAGATCTTCCAGCCCAAACGCATGATCTGGTCGTACCGGAACCGCGGGAAGGTGGCGCGCACCCAGATGAAAAGGCTGACGACCACACAGGTCTTGACGCCCAGCCAGATCCAGCCAGGAACCGCATTGAACAGCGCATGGTCGATGGGAGACAGCCAGCCCCCCAGGAACATCAACGCGGCCAGGATGGAGACCAGCCACATGTTGGCGTACTCCGCCAGGTAGAACATCGCATAGGACATGCCCGAGTACTCGACCATGTGTCCGGCCACGATCTCGGCCTCACCCTCCACCACATCAAAAGGGTGGCGGTTGGTTTCGGCGAGACCGGAAATCACGTAGACCACGAAGATCGGCAACAGCGGCAGCCAGTTCCAGGACAGAAAGTTCAGACCCATCTGCGCGAACTGCCCCCGGGCCTGACCGGTCACGATGTCGGTCAGGTTCATGCTGGCCGACACCATGAGCACCACCACCAGGCAAAAGCCCATGGCGATTTCATAACTGACCATCTGAGCCGACGCCCGCAGTGCGCCCAGGAACGAGTACTTGGAATTGGATGCCCAGCCAGCGATCACCACGCCGTACACCTCCATGGAGGTGATGGCCATCACGAACAGCAGACCAGCGTTGATATTGGCCAGCGCCACATCGGGGCCGAAAGGCACCACGGCCCAGGCCGCCAGCGCGGGCATGATGGTCAAAACCGGGCCAATGAAAAACAAGCCCTTGCTGGCAGCGGCCGGCACCAGGATTTCCTTGGCCAGCAATTTGAGCGCATCGGCGATGGGTTGCAACAGACCCAGAGGGCCGACCCGGTTGGGGCCGATGCGGACCTGCATCCAACCGAGAAACTTGCGCTCCCAGAGGGTGAGGTACGCGACCGCGCCCATGAGCGGGAGCACCAGGGCCACGATCTTGAGCAGGGTCCAGACCACCGGCCAACCCTGAGCAGCCCACCAGGGCGCCGCAATCCATCCCTGGCCGGCTCGAAAAAATGCATCGATCATGCCTGGCCTCCGGTTTGAGCGACGCTGCCTGTGTTCGCGCCCGCCACCCTGGTGGACCGGGCATCGGCCGTCTTCTGCAGACTGGGCGCCCGCCGCACCAGCCCATCGAGCTGGTAGATGGACGCGGTACAGGGCTCACCTGCCACGACTGCCAGATCGATGCCTGAGACGGCAGCATTGCTCAGACAGGCCGGAGCGACCTGGGCAGGGGCTCCCGATTCCCCGGGTTGCAGACCGGTCACCAGCCGCAGGGCGTCCGATGCGGCATCCTGGTCGAAGCCCGGCAACCCCAGCACATTGCCCAACACCCGGAGCACTTTCCAGGCTGGCCGGGTATCGCCCAGGGGCTTGACCACCGCGTGGAAAGACTGGACCCGGGCCTCGGCATTGACAAAGCTTCCAGGGGTCTCGGTGAAGGGAGCGACCGGCAATAGCACGTCGCTGATGTCGAGATTGGTCCGGAAGGCACCGAGGGTCACCACCATATCGGTGCCGGCCAGGGCGTTCATCGCAGCCTGCCCGGCAGCCGTGTCATGGGCCGGCTCCACGTGCAACAGCAACAAGCCCTTCAGCCGGCCCCGCAGCATCTCACCGGCGTTCAGGCCCCCGGCTCCCGGCAACACACCGGCCAGCTGGGCACCCAAGGTGTTGGCCGCTTCGCCGAGGTAGCCCACGCTGGCACCGGTCTGGGCACCGATCCAGTTGGCCAGAGCGAGGAGACTGTCGGCGGCCGCATGGTGGGCCGCCGCGTTGCCCAGCAGGATGGCCTTGCGCTCGCCACCCAGCAGGGACTGGGCCACCGACCGGGCGGCGGGTGTGACCTGCCCGTCTGCAGGCGCAGCCACGCCCTTCTCGGCGGCCACAGCGGCAGCCAAATCGGCCAGAGCCCGAGCCCATTGCCCGGAGGGATGCACCAAAGTCTGGCCCATGGGCATCGCCCAGTCCTGCACCGCATCGGTCAGACGGTGGACGACTGCACCGCGCCGAACGGCCTGGCGGATGCGCTGTGCAAAAAGCGGATGGTCCTTGCGCAGGTTGCTGCCGATCACCAGCACGCGCTGCAGGACCGAGAGCCCGGCGATCGGCAGACCCAGCCAGCGCGCCCCCGGCGCCGGCATGAATTGGCTATGACGCAGGCGGTGGTCGAGGTTCTCGCTGCCCAACCCCCGCACCAGCGCACCAAACAGCGCCAGTTCCTCCAGGGTGCTGTGTGGGCTGGCCAGCCCGCCCAAGGCCGACGCACCGTGCTCGTCACGGATGCGGGTCAACCCGTTGGCCACGTAATCCAGGGCGGTCTGCCAGTCGACTTCCTGCCACTGTCCTCCCTGCTTGATCATGGGGCGGGTCAAGCGCTCGTCGCTGTTGAGTGCTTCGTAGGAATAACGGTCCCGGTCAGCGATCCAGCATTCGTTGACCGACTCGTTTTCGAAGGGCACCACCCGCATGACCCGGTTGTTCTTGACCTGCACGATCAGGTTTGAACCGGTGGAATCGTGCGGACTGATGGATTTGCGCCGTGACAATTCCCAGGTGCGTGCGCTGTACCGAAACGGCTTGCTGGTGAGGGCACCGACTGGACAGATATCGATCATGTTGCCCGACAGTTCGGAGTCCACCGTATGGCCCACGAAGGTTTCGATCTCGGAATGCTCGCCCCGGTGCGACATGCCCAGTTCCATCACACCAGCCACCTCCTGGCCGAACCGCACACAGCGTGTGCAGTGGATGCAGCGGCTCATTTCCTGCATGGAAATCAAGGGGCCAACGTCCTTCACAGCGACCACCCGCTTGTCCTCCTCGTAGCGCGAGGACGATCCACCGTAGCCAACGGCCAGATCCTGCAACTGGCACTCGCCTCCCTGATCGCAGATCGGGCAATCCAGCGGATGGTTGATCAGCAGGAACTCCATGACCGACTGCTGGGCCTTGATCGCCTTGTCGCTGCGGGTTCGCACCACCATGCCCTGCGTCACCGGCGTGGCGCACGCCGGCATGGGCTTGGGCATCTTCTCCACATCGACCAGGCACATCCTGCAATTGGCGGCGATGCTGAGCTTCTTGTGGTAGCAGAAATGGGGTATGGTGCAGCCGGCCTTTTCGGCCGCGTGCATCACCATGCTGCCTTCGGCGATTTCCACCTTCCGGCCATCGAGTTCGATTTCAATCATTTCGGCACTCGCTCAAACGTACGCCGGGACCATGCAGGTCTTGTGCTCGACGTGGTATTCAAATTCGTGGCGGTAATGCTTGATCATCGCGCGCACTGGCATCGCAGCCGCATCGCCGAGCGCACAGATGGTGCGCCCCTGAATGTTGTCGGCCACTGAATTGAGCAGGTCCATGTCGGCCGGTCGGCCCTGGCCCGTCTCGATGCGATCGACCACCCGGGACAGCCAGCCCGTACCTTCACGGCATGGGGTGCACTGGCCGCAGGACTCGTGCATGTAGAAGTAGCTCAGGCGTTGCAGGCTCTTGACCATGCAGCGGCTGTCGTCGAGAACGATCACCGCACCGGAGCCCAGCATGGAGCCGGCCTTGGCGATCGCATCGTAGTCCATGGTGCAGTCCATCATGACCGGGGCCGGCAACACCGGTGAGGACGATCCCCCCGGAATCACCGCCTTGAGTTGCCGACCCGTGCGAACGCCACCGGCCAACTCCAGCAATGTGGAGAACGGCGTTCCAAGGGGGATCTCGTAGTTGCCCGGTCGCTCGACATCACCACTGACCGAAAAAATCTTGGTACCGCCGTTGTTGGGCTTGCCACAGGCGAGGTAAGCCGCTCCGCCATTTCGAATGATCCAGGGTACGGCGGCAAACGTTTCGGTGTTGTTGATCGTGGTGGGCTTGCCATACAAGCCGAAACTGGCAGGAAATGGCGGCTTGAAACGGGGCTGCCCCTTCTTGCCCTCCAGCGACTCCAGCAGCGCGGTCTCCTCGCCGCAGATGTAGGCGCCAAATCCGTGGGCGGCGTGCAATTGGAAACTGAAGTCGCTGCCCAGAATCCGCTGACCCAGCAACCCTGCCGCCCGGGCTTCCTCCAACGCCTCTTCGAACCGTTCGTAGGTCTGGAAAATCTCGCCGTGGATGTAGTTGTAACCCACCGAAATGCCCATCGCGTAGGCGGCAATGATCATGCCTTCAATCACGATATGGGGGTTGAATTGCAGGATATCCCGATCCTTGCAGGTCCCGGGCTCCCCCTCGTCGGAGTTGCAAACCAGGTATTTCTGACCAGGGAACTGGCGCGGCATGAAACTCCATTTCAGGCCCGTCGGAAAACCAGCCCCGCCCCGCCCCCGCAGCGACGATTCCTTGACCGTGGCAATCACCTGGTCCGGCGTCATGCCAACGGCGCCGCCCTGCCCCAGGATGTGCCGCAGGGCCTCGTAGCCGCCCCGCGCCTGGTAATCCGCCAGCCGCCAGTTCCGCCCATCCAGGCCCGCATAAATCTGCGGCTGGAGATGACGCCCGTGGAAGCAGGTCTGCAACCCGGTGGCGGCAAAGCCAGCCAGTACCTGATCTGCCGTCATTGTCCGCCCTCCGCCAGGCGCAAGCCGTCGATCAGCCGATCCAGCCTGTCGTTGCTCATGAAACTGCACATGGTGCGGTCATTGACCAGCATCACCGGCGAATCGGCACAGGCACCAAGGCACTCGGAAGGCTGCAGGGTGAACAATCCATCGGTGGTCGTCTCGCCAGCGTGGATTCCCAGGCGCTGCTCCAGGTGGTGCAGCGCCTGGGCCCCGTCGCGCAGCTGGCAGGGCAGATTGGTGCACACGTTGAGCTTGTAACGCCCGACGGGACGCTGGTTGTACATGTTGTAGAACGTGGTGACTTCCCGCACAGCCATCGGCGCCATGCCCAGGTACTCGGCCAAGCCCTGCTCGCTCTGTGCGCTGACGAGGCCACGCTCCTGCTG
>VERU01000206.1 GCA_018882485.1 Rhodoferax sp.
GCGCGGCCGGGCAGCATGGGCCGGCCTTATCCGGGCCACCGGGTGGCGGTGATCGACGAGGCGGGGCGGGAGTGTCCGGGGGGGGGGCCGGGGGACGTGGCACTGCACCGGCTGGATGTCCATGGCGATCCGGATCCGGTGTTCTTTCTGGGTTACTGGAAGAACGAGGCGGCGACCCGCGCCAAGTTCACCGCGGACTGGTGCCGCACGGGCGATCTGGCGGTGCGCGATGCCGACGGTTACCTGTGGTACCAGGGCCGGGCCGACGATGTGTTCAAAGCCGCGGGCTACCGCATCGGCCCCGGCGAGATCGAGAACTGCCTGGTCAAGCACCCGGCGGTGCTCAACGCCGCGGTGGTGCCCAAGCCCGACCGCGAGCGCGGCGCGCTGGTCAAGGCCTATATCGTGTTAGCTCCTGAATTTGTAGCTGAAAGACCAGACAATGAAAGGGCTAGAGCCCGATTTGATGCCAAACTGGTGGCCGATCTGCAGGGCCATGTGCGCGGCCAATTGGCGCCCTACGAGTACCCCAAGGACATCGAATTCGTGGACGCCCTGCCCATGACGACCACCGGCAAGGTGCAGCGCCGCGTGCTGCGCCTGCAGGAAGAATCCCGTGCCCGCGAGTCCGGCATCCTCCCCTGAAGAAAGCGAACCCCTCCATGGACCTGAAAAAAATTCAACTTGGCCGCAGCGATCTGGCCGTCACCCCGATCTGCCTGGGCACCATGACCTTTGGCGAGCAGGTGGACGAGCCGCTGGCGCATCAGATCATGGCGCGCAGCCTGGAGCGTGGGGTGGATTTCATGGACACCGCCGAGATGTACTCGGTGCCCACCCGGGCCGAGACCTTTGGCGCCACCGAGACCATCATCGGCAACTACTTTGCCCGCAACCCCGGCGTGCGCCGGCGCTGGACGCTGGCCTCCAAGGTGGCGGGTCCGTCGCGGGGCATGAACTGGGTGCGCGGCGGCAGTGACAACGTGACGGCGGCCGACATCGTGGGCGCCTGCGAGGACAGTCTGCGCCGCCTGCAGACCGATGTGATCGACCTCTACCAGATCCACTGGCCGGTGCGCCATGTGCCGGCCTTCGGCAACCCCTACTTCGACCCCGCCAAGGACCGCCGCGACCTGTCCACCATCCGCGAGCAGCTCGAGGGGCTGGCGCGGCTGGTCAAGGCCGGCAAGGTGCGCGAGATCGGCCTGTCCAACGAGACGCCCTGGGGTGTGATGGAGTTCGTCCGTGTCGCCGCCGAGCACGGCCTGCCGCGCGTCGTTTCGGTGCAGAACACCTACTGCCTGATCAACCGCGCCGTGGACAACGGCCTGGACGAGGTGCTGTACCGCGAACAGGTGGGACTGCTGGCCTATTCGCCACTGGGTTTTGGCCAGCTCACCGGCAAGTACGACGACTCCGGCCACACGGGACCCGGAGCGCCGCAGGGCAGCCGGCTGCAGCGCTACGAGTCGGTCCAGAAGGGACGTTGGGGCCGGCCCGAGTCGCTGGCGGCGGCGCGGCGCTACAACGCGCTGGCGCGGCGGCACGGCCTGAGCCCGACGCGCATGGCGCTGGCGTTCTGCTACACCAATTGGCGGGTGGCCAGCACCCTGCTGGGGGTGACCTCCGTGGAGCAGCTCGATGAATGCCTGGACGCCTGGGGCACCACCCTGTCGCCCGAGCTGCTGACGGCCATCGACGCGGTGCGCTGGGAAATCCGCGACCCCGCGACCTGAGAGCGGGCCGCTCGCCGGGGCTTTGGGGGTTGGGCTGGGTCTAGAGACCGGCCTCTAAACTTTGCTGCATCGCAACATTCCTGTTGCAGCGCAGCAAAAAGCCGGTTTAGAATTCGCTCATGCTGCGGTGCAACATGACGTTGGCGCAAGCCAACCCAGCCCGCTGCGAACTGTCCCGTCATCAACCCAGGAGTACCACCATGCTGACCGTCGAACAATTCATCGCCGCCCAAAAGGCCCAAGTCGCCGCTTACTATGACCTCGGCCACAAGGCCCTGGCCAGCGTCGAAAAGATCGCCGAACTGAACCTGCAGGCTTCCAAGGTGTCGCTGGCCGACAACGCCCGTGACGTGCAGGCCCTGCTGAGCGTGAAGGACGTGCAGGAACTGCTGGCTCTGCAATCGGGCGTGTTCCAGCCCATGGCCGAGAAGGCGGTGTCCTACAGCCGTCACCTGTACGACATCGTCTCCAGCGTGAGCAGCGATTTCAGCAAGACCGCTGAAGCCCAGGCCGCTGCCGCCCAGAAGCAGTTTGTCGCCGCCGTCGACAGCGCTGTGAAGAGCGCCCCCCAGGGTTCCGAGGCCGCCGTTTCGGCTGTGCAGAACGCCATCTCCACCGCCTCCGCCGCGATGGAATCGGTGCAGAAGGCTGTCAAGCAGGCGACCGAAGTCGCCGAAGCCAACTTCAACGCGCTGACCGCCACCGCCGTGGTGCCGGCTGCCAAGGCGTCCAAGACCGCCAAGGCCTGATCGACACAGGCTGTCACCCGCAAGGGCCCCGTCGCGCAAGCGGCGGGGCCCTTGTGCCATTCGGGTCCGATGCAGCGGCCGCACAATCCGGGCATGTCCAGGAAGCAGCGTGTCAGCGAAACCCCCGCCACCGCGCTGTTGCGCGCCCAGGGGGTGCCGTTTTCGGAGCATGTGTACGACTACCAGCCGCACGGCGGGGCCCTGCACAGCGCAGAGCAGCTGGGGCTGGACCCGTATACCGTGGTCAAGACCCTGGTGATGCAGGACCAGGACGCGCGGCCCCTGCTGGTGCTGATGCACGGCAACCGCAGCGTCTCGACCCGCGCACTGGCCCGGCAGCTGGGCCTGAAGTCGGTGACGCCCTGCCAGCCGGAGGTGGCGCAGCGCCACAGCGGCTACCTGGTGGGCGGCACCTCGCCGTTCGCCACGCGCCGGACCCTGCCCGTGTACGTGGAATCCACCGTGCTGGCCTTGCCGCTCATCCACATCAACGGCGGGCGGCGTGGCTACCTGATCGGCATGCCGCCGGAGGTCTGCGTGCGCCTGCTGGGCGCACGGGCCGTCGAGTGCGCCCTGGAGCTGCCCTGAGCCTTGCGGCCCGGGGTGCGATCAGCGGCGCAGTCCGGTGGCCAGCAGCTCCAGCAGCTCGCGGAACAGGCTGTTGCCCGGCGCCGCCTGCAGGTCCAGCGCCAGGCTGCGGGGGTAGAAGGGGCTGAGGTCCAGCCCGACCCCGATGCCGAAGATCTGGATGTCGCCCTGCCGGGTTTCCTGTTCGACCACCGCCTTGAGGTGGTTGTCGAGGTAGTAGGTGTCGTTGGCCAGCCCGGTAGCCCCGTCCATGGGGCAGCCGTCAGAGACCACCAGCAGCAGCTTGCGCGCCTGGGGCCGTTCGCGCAGGCGCTGGCAGGCCCATTGCACGGCCTCGCCGTCGATACCCTCGCGAAACAGTTCGGGCCGCAGCAGGGCGCCCAGGCCGGCGCGGCTGCGCCGCCAGGGCGTTTCAGCCGGCTTGAAAATCAGGTGGCAGACCTCGTTGAGCCGGCCGGGCTGGGGTGGGCGGCCCCGGCGGATCCAGTCCCGCTGCGCCCGCCCGCCGTGCCAGGCGCCGGTGGTGAACCCCAGCACCTCGCTGCTCACCCCGGCCAGCTCGAGCGCGCGGCACAGCACATCGGCCACCACCGCGACGGTCTCGATGTGCTGCTTCATGGAGCCCGAGCAGTCGATCAGCAGGGTGAGCTGGCAGTCCGCCAGCGGTGTGCGCTGCTCGGTGCGGAACAGGCGGCGCTCGGTGGGCGAGGCCACCAGCCGCGCCAGCCGCCGGCCGTCCACCCGGCCCTGCTCCTGGCCGCTTTCCCATCCGTCGTCGGCGGGATCGGCCAGCAGCGCCCTCAGTTCGCGGGCCAGCCGGGGCAGGTTCACGGCCTGCTCGGCCACCCGGCGGTCGAGCAGGGCGCGGTCTTCGCGCAGCACTTCGGGGCGCACCAGCGCCTGGGCTGCCAGCACCCGGTCGTAGGCCCGGGTGTACACCCGGTATTGCCCCTGGTGTTCGCCCAGCACCCGGCTCAGACCGGTGTCGGCGGCGGCGACGCCTTCTTCCACGCTGGCATCCAGGTCCATCACCAGGCTGAAGGCGGCGCGTTCGATGTCTTCGGGCTGGCTGGCGCCGGTGTCTTCGTCGTCGGCGTGTTCCTGCAACAGCAGCCGGGCCACCTGGCTGGCGATGGCCAGCGCGTGCAGCGCATAGGATGCCTGATCGTGCCGCTGGCGCCGCAGGCCGGCCAGGTCGTGCCCCAGCTGCGGCACGATGCCCGCGCGGGTGGCTTCCATCAGGTCTTCCAGGTCCTGCGGCACCGGGTCGCCGGTGACCCGGGCACGGGTGATCTGCGTCACGGTGAACAGCAGGATGCCGCGCATGGAGTCAGCCAGCCCGGACTGACAGAAGCCGCGGGCCCAGCCCTCGAAGCGCTGGCGCAGGTTGGCCGAGACGCCGGGCAGGGCCGGACCGGCCAGGGCTTCGCAGCGGTTCTGCTCCAGCAGGTCAAACAGCAGCCGCTCCACCGGGCTGGCCGGCGCCAGCTGGCGATGCAGCGCGGCGTCCGAGTGGAGCAGGCGCAGCGCCAGCCCGTCGGCGGCGCCCCGGAAGGCGCGGAAGTCATCGGTGTCGGGCCGGGGGTGCAGGTGCGGCGCGAACAGCGGCAGGGGCCGGCCGGCCTGGTGCAGCCGGTGCCCGCGGAACTGCAGGTCCGGCTGGCCGCTGAGGGCGCGGATCGTCCCGACGCACAGCGACTCGATGCGCTGCTGCTGCCGCACCTGCCCGCTGGCGGGCGCCGCCGCGTTCATGCGGCGGCCAGGGTCGGACCGGGCGACAGCTCCTCGCCGAAGCAGCGCTGGAAGTATTCGGCTACCAGCGGCCGCTCGGCTTCCTCGCACTTGTTGAGAAAGCTCAGCCGCAAGGCCTGGGCGGTGTCGCCGAAGATGCCCAGGTTCTCGGCCCAGGCGATCACGGTGCGGGGCGACATCAGGGTGGAGAGGTCGCCGGCGGCAAAACCCTGGCGCGTCAGGCCTGCCAGCGCCACCATGGCCCGCAGCAGTGGCTGGCGCGCGGCATCGGCCAGGGCCGGCACCCGGGCCGCCACGATGGCCATTTCTTCCTCGGGTGGGAGATAGTCGAGCGCGGCGACGATGTTCCAGCGGTCGATCTGCGCGTGGTTCAGACGCTGTGCCCCGTGGTACAGCCCGTTGAGGTTGCCCAGCCCCAGGGTGTTGGAGGTGGCAAAGAGCCGAAATCCCGGGTGCGGCCGGATCACGCGGTTCTGCTC
>VERU01000001.1 GCA_018882485.1 Rhodoferax sp.
TGGCCGAACAGGTTGACCTCACAACTCCCAATGCTGTTGGATACGGTACAACTGCTTTCGCCCGTCGGGGAACTGATCAGGCCGCCCTCGGAGACAAAGACAATCTTCGTTCCATTGGGGACCGGATTACCCAGGCGATCCGCTGCATGAGCCGAAATGATGGTGTAACCACCACTGAGTTTGCTTGTGAAATACCCTCCAGCATAAAAGTTGGGTTGGGAACTCGCCAATCCGAAAAATCGTTGGGTTGGCAGGCCTGTTTGAACAGTCAGGATATTGGAAAGGGTGGTAATCGAACTTGAGGCCAATGTGGCACGAACCTGCACGGTTGCCGGAACCGTTCCCCCACACACCGAGAACGCCACCGCGCCATCACTACCCGATATTGCAGAAGACGGTGCGTTGCAAAAGTTGATGCCATCGTTCGTGTTGGTCAGCGATGCATTGACGGTGACACCTTGCACCGGGGCATTGTTGGAATCCACGACACGAAACACAACGATGGAGGTGTTGGCACCAATGGATCCCGTCTGATAGATCAGCGACGGAGTGGCGCTGACAAAATTCAGCCCCGTGGTGGGCGGCGCGGTGACCATAAAGGACCCGGACGCCGAAGCGCCACCCACTGTGGCTGCATTGACAGAGCAGTTGCCCGACGCCGAGGTCTGCACCACGGCCGAGGCCACTCCCGACCCATCCACCAGAGCAGCGGCCGGTGTCACCGTGCCGCAGGTGCTGGTGAAGGAGACCGCTACCGAATTCGAAGCAGCCGGAATCCCGTTGACCTGCACATTCACGCTGACATTGACCGCCTGACCACGCTGTACCGACGTAGGTGACGGAGTGAGGCCTGTCAAGGTCACCGTTCCAGGCGCGATCTGCAAATCCAGCGTCTTGGTGAGTGCACTGCCTTCCACCGATGCCCCAACAGTCGCCAGAACCGCGCCCGACGACGTCACGTCAGCCGGGGCCACGCTCATGCGAAGAACACCCGTGGCATCTGTGAACGCAATGCCATTGGACGGCACCAGTTTGGCTGTAGCGGCATCCAACGAGACGGTAACTCTCGTAAAAGGGACGGCAAGCCCAGCCTTGGACAACAGAGTCACCTTCAGATAACGCGCCTGAGTCTGAGAGAGCCGGTTGTCGGCGACCAGCACATCATCCTTGTCGACCAGCGTCAGCATCATCGTCGGATTGGTCACCTCGACCGGTACACCCCCTGCAAAGAACATGTTGAACGTGCTGGCGACCGAAGAACCTTGCACCGCAGACGTCACCGTGGCTGTGACCACGCCACCGGCCCCATCAGCCGGCGGCAACACACGCACCAGCAACGATCCATCAGAACCGGTTAATCCTGTCCCGGATGCAGGCAAGGTGCTTCCCCCACTCAAAACAACGCCAACAGGGGTCATCGCAACGGGGACTTCGTATTTGTCTCGCAAGACAATTCGAAGGTACCGAACCTCAGAAGCCGAAAGGGTACGGTCTGCCACCAATACACCGCTGGCGTTCACCAACTCGACCGTGAGCGAGGCCGTGCCCGTGCTGGTCTTGGGCCCTCCACCTCCGCCGCAAGCTGCCAGCCAGCAGGCCAGCACAACGACCGCCGCATTACGCAACAAACCAATGATCGACATGACTATGGGTCCTCCTAGGCCCTGATTTCAGTATATGTCAGGCCTCGAACCAGCCACCTGTACAGGTAAGCCCTGCGTATGTACAGGTAGGAAGGCGGTCAGGACCCGAATCAACGCCCATCCCTCTGCCCCACCACCCTCGGCGTGATGAACACCAGGAGTTCCTGTTTGGTGGTCGTCCTCGAACGGTTGCGGAACAGGACGCCGATGCCCGGAAGGTCACCCAGCACCGGGACCTTGGCCTCATTGTCTGATTCGGTCACTTCAAAAATGCCGCCGATCACCACCGTGCCGCCATTCTCCACCAGCACCTGGGTCTTGATGTGCTTGGTGTTGATGGCAAATCCGGCCGGAGTGGATTGACCTACGCTGTCCTTGTTCACATCCAGTTCCAGAATGATGTGACCCTCCGGGGTGATCTGTGGGGTGACCTCCAGCCTCAGGTTGGCTTTGCGAAAGGCGATCGAATTGGCGCCGCTGGACGACGAGGCCACCTGATAGGGCAGTTCGGTGCCCTGCTCGATCAGCGCCTTGATCTGATCGGCTGTGACCACGCGCGGGCTGGAGACGACCTTGCCCTTGCCATCGGCCTCCAGCGCCGACAACTCGAGGTTCAGAAAACGGTTGGCGGCGGCACTGAAGATGGATACGGCGAAGGTGGCGGGGTTGTAGCCACCCTGCCCCAGTGCCGGCAGATTGACAAAATTGCTGCTCAGGTCGGGCGTGCCACCGGCTCCCGTGCTGGCCACCACATTGCCGTAGCTGGTGCCGATCGCCATTCGGCTGTCGCCGCCGATCGGGAACCCGCCCTCGGCGCCCCGCTGGGCCCGCAGGTCACTGCCGCCCAGCCGCACCCCCAGAGATTTGCCGAAGCTGTCCGAAGCTTCGACGATGCGGGCCTCGATCATCACCTGCCGCACCGCCACATCGAGCTTGAGGATGAACTGCTGAACCAGTTCGAGCCGGCCTGCGATGTCGGTCACGAAAAGCTGGTTCGTTCGCGGCTCGGCAATCGCACTGCCGCGCGAACTCAGCAGCCTGGCGCCAGCGGCACCGGGACCAGACCCTCCGGAACCGAGTTGGGCAGCCACCTCCGCAGCCTTGGCGTAATTCAGCTGAAACGACCGGGTCCGGACTGGCTCCAGCCCCTGAACCGCCGCGGCCGCCTCCAGTGCCAGCCTTTCCCGTGCACTGATTTCCTCGCGCGGAGCCACCCACAGCACATTGCCCATCTTGCGCGAGGACAGCCCCTTGGCCTGCATCACGATGTCCAGGGCCTGGTCCCAGGGCACGTCCTGCAGACGCAGCGTGACCGAGCCCGCCACGGCATCCGACGCCACGATGTTGAAGCCCGAGAAATCCGCGATCACCTGCAACAGAGTGCGCAACTCGATGTTCTGGAAATTCAAGGACAACTTGTTTCCGCGATACGCGGGGCCGTCCCGTTCCTCCCGCGTCCGGACGTCCGTCTGGGCCAGATGGACCGACGGCTGGGAGTCCATGGGGAAATCCATGGCTTTCGAGCCGGCAGTATCCGCCGCTCCAGCCACGACCGGTGGCCCCGCCGGCTCTGCCTGCGAGGCGCCGTGCGCCCCAACCGATGGCTGCACCAAGGCCAGCGCAACCAAGACCGGCAGCATCGGGCCAAAACCGATTCCCAGGAGACGGTGTCCCATCAAGAAACGCGGGTGTTGGTCGTTCATTTTGATTTTTCCCCCATGTGCAGCGTGACGGGACGGCTGACCCATGCGCCGGCTGGATCCTGCACCACCTCACGCAAGGTCAACCCCGCCTCCGAAATATGCTGAACCCGGCCGTAGTTCTGACCCAGGTGGTGCCCGACCCGGACCGCATGAATCAGCCCCTCTACCCGCACCAGTGCCACCACCTGGCCCTCCTGGGCCATCGTGCCCACCAGGGTCATGGCCTCCAGCGGGTAGGACTCAAGCATTTCGCGCGCCCGCGCCCGCTCCTGGACCAGCAGCGCGTCTGCCGAAGCCGACCTTCGCCCGCTCTGGCCAGCCACCATCGGGGCAGATGCCGCGCCGAACGGATCGATACCGCCCGCACCCTGGTAGGGCTCGGGCTGGTAGGGCCGGATGGTCACCCGCTCAGCGGGGCGGACCGGCACGCGGCTGCGCTGCTGGACCATCCATTCGTGCACATCCTGCTGACCCGAGTCCATGCACGCGCCCAGCGGCCCCAGCAGGCCAGCGAGCAGCAGGCCGGCCATTGCCCTCATGGCCTACCCGTGCGGGGAGCCGCCGGCTGATTCGGTGGCACGCCCTCACCCGCCTCCAGGGTGCGGTAGGTCTTGGCCGTGGCATCCAGCGTCAGCAGGCCATCGCGCAAGGGCTGCAGGGTGAAGCTGCCCAGCGCCACCATGCGGGGAAACCGGGCCATATCGGCCGCGAAGGCGCCCAGGTCATGGTATCGACCCGTCACTCTCAGGATGACCGGTACCTCCGCGTAGTGGGTGCGCAGCAGGACCTGTCCGGGCCTAAACAGTTCAAACTGCAAGCCTCTCGCCAGGCCAGCCCGGTTGATGTCGGTCAGGATCGCCTCCATTTCGGCCTTGCCGGGCAGCTGGGCTTCCAGCCGTTGCACTTCGGCCTGCAACCGATCGCGCTGCCGCCGCAACAGTTCAGCCTGGCCCGCCCGGGCCAACTTGCCCTTAAATTCCTCTCGCAGGGCCTGTTCGCGCGCCCGCTCCGCCTCCAGTTGCCGGGCCAGCGGCTGCAGCACCGACAGCCACAGCACCAGACCGACCCAGCCGGCTACCACCAGGAACAGGCCGTAGCGCATGGCCGCAGGCCAGGAAGCCGGTTCCCGCAGATTCAGGCCGCGCACGCGGTCACGGATCTGGGGTACCCAGCCGGACAGGCCGTGCCGATCGGGTCGCGCGTTCACCATGGCATCAGGGACGCTGACCGCGGTCGAATGCGGCCGGTTCGATCGGGACTCGGACCGTGAAATTCACCACCCGCCGTTGCTCTCGCGGCGAGACCAGCCCTGTTCCCGCAACCACTTCGACCAGCTCGGGCCTGGCAAAACCATCGGCCGCATCGCTCAGCCGTTTCAGCAGCTCCGACACCCGTTCGTTCGAGGCAGCAGAACCTTGTAGCTGCAGCATCCGCGGGTCCTGGCGCAGGCCGGTGAGGCGCACGCCATCGGGCAGGAGGCGAACGAGCCGGTTGAGCACGTGCACCGGTACATTGCGTTCAGACTGCAAATCCTCCAGGGCTCGCTGCCGGATCCGCAGCGAGGCCAGATCGGTGGCAACGGTCGCGCCGTCCTTGATCTGGCGGTCGAACTGGGCAATTTCCTGGGAAAGAGCGACGTTTAGGCCCCGCTGTAGGGCCAGCTCGGCGGACAGGCCCGCGTACACCACACCCGCTGCCGTCAAGCCAGCCAGCCCGGACAGGACCAGCCCCAGCCGCCAGGCCCGGGCCCGGCGCAGGCGTGCCCGCTCCCGGTGCGGTAACAGGTTGAGCCGGATCATGGGTCGAACCTCCGCATGGCCAAGCCGCACGCGATCCAATAGGCGGGGGCATCCAGCCGCCCTGTGCGACCGTCCCGCCCATCCGGAATGGCCATGCCCTGGAATGGGTCCGCCACGCTGCAGGGTGGGCCGCTGCTCCGATGAACCGCGTCGGCCAGACCGGCAAGGGCTGCGGCCCCACCCGCGAGCAGCATGCGATCGACCTGGCCGTAGGCGGTGCTGGTATAAAAAAACTGCAGCAGCCGCGCCACCTCCTGGGCCATGGTCTGCAGAAAGGGCTGCAACACCGCCATCGGGTAGTCGTCGGGCAGGGACGCGCCGCGTTTGCGGACTTCGGCCTCCTCCGGCGACAGTCCGTAGCGCTGCTGGATCTGCAAGGTCAGCTGGGCTCCACCCACCGCCTGGTCCCGCTCGTACAGCAGCTGATCGTTCTGGATCACCTGCAGGCTCGTGGTGTGGGCCGCCATCTCCACCAGCGCCAGGGTGGCGCCCGGGTGCTCGGCACCCTGCGAATTCAGGTTGGCCGCCATGCGGCGCGAGACGAAAGACGCCACATCCAGCACTTCCAGCTCAAGCCCGGCAGCCTCGGCAAGACTTTGAAACTCCTCGACTTGCTCCCGGCGGGCGGACGCGATGAGCAGATCGATGTCATCACCCGTGGTCAGGCTGGGACCCAGGGGACAGAAGTCCAGGCTGGCTTCATCCACTGGGTAGGGCAGGTACCGGTCGGCCTCGGCAGCCACCTGGGATTGCAGCTCGCGCTCACTCAGGCCGGCCGGAAGAGCGATTCGCCGGGTGATGACCGCGGCAGAGGGCAAGGCCATGGCCGCCTTGCGGGTTCGGGTGCCGCTGCGAGCCACCAGACGCCGCAGAGCCCGAACAGTGGCTTCGAAATCCGCCACCCGTCCATCGACCGTCCAGGCACTCGAAAGAGGTTCCGAATCGCAACCGAGCAAGATCCACTGCCCGGACCGCTGGCGTCCCAGCTCGACCAGTTTGGCGCTGGAAGACCCGATGTCGAGACCGATCATCGCCTCCGGTTCACGTCGCAACAGTGAGCCCAGCCCCAGCATCCCATCCCCCCAATGGTTGCAGCCTGTCCGTGAGTCGGCCGTCTTGTCCGACAATCCTAGCAGCAACCGCGGCGCAACGGAACAACCGCCGCGCCGCGCACCCATTTTTATAATCACCCGAAGCAGTCACTCCATGCCAGTTCCCAGCACCCCAGGCGCCTCCCCGGGCGGCGCGCAGCCGGCGCCCGGCCCAGCGGCCTGGGTGCGCCATGTGCTGCTCTGGGCCATCGGTCTGGCATCCGCCCTGGCATTGACCGTGATGATGCTGGTCGGACTGGCCCTCGCCGTGGCCTATCCCAACCTGCCGGAAATCGCCAACCTCTCCGACTACAGTCCCAAGCTGCCGCTGCGGGTGTTTTCGATCGAAGGCACCCTGATTGGCGAGTTCGGTGAGGAGCGCCGACAACTCACCCCCATCGCCCAGATCCCCAAGGTCATGATCCAGGCCGTGCTGGCCATCGAAGACGCCCGCTTTTACGAACACGGCGGTGTCGATTACAAGGGCATGCTGCGGGCCGCTTTGGCCAACCTGGGCCGGCTCAAGAGCCAGGGCGCATCCACCATCACCATGCAGGTGGCACGCAACGTCTACCTGTCATCGGAAAAAACCTACACCCGCAAGATCTACGAGGTGCTGCTGACCTTCAAGCTCGAACACCTGTTGAGCAAGGACCAGATCCTGGAGATCTACATGAACCAGATCTTTCTGGGCAATCGGGCGTACGGCTTTGCAGCAGCGGCAGAAGCCTACTTTGGCAAAGACCTCAAGAGCCTCTCGATCGCCGAGGCTGCCATGCTGGCCGGTCTGCCCAAGGCCCCCTCAGCCTACAACCCCATCAGCAACCCCAAACGGGCCCGTTCGCGGCAACTGCACATCATCGAGCGCATGCTGGACAACGGCTTCATCACCGAGGCCCAGGCTGCGGCAGCCAAGAAGGAAGAAATCCATGTCCGCTCCAGCTCCGACAGCAACCGGGTGCATGCGGAATACGTGGCGGAGACGGTGCGCCAGCTCATGTTTGCCCAGTACGGCGACCTGACCTACACCCGGGGGCTGAACGTCCACACCACACTGAAGGCTTCCGACCAGGACGCTGCCTACAAGGCATTGCGGCGGGGCATCATGGACTACGAACGGCGCCAGGTCTACCGGGGCCCGGAAAAGTTCGTGTCACTCCCACCGGGCGGCCAGGAGCTGGAGGATGCGCTGGACGACGCCTTCGAAGACCATCCGGACAACGGAGATCTGCTCGCTGCGGTGGTGCTGGAGGCCGACGCCCGACACATCACCGCCATCCGCCAGAACGGCGAGACCGTGGAGATCACGGGCGAAGGCCTCCGGCCAGCCCAATCCGGGTTGTCGGACAAGGCGCCTCCGACCATCCGGATCCGGCGTGGCGCCCTGATCCGGGTGGTGCGTGCGGCCAAGGGGGCCTGGGAGATCACCCAGCTGCCCGAAGTGGAAGGTGCGTTCGTCGCCCTCGATCCGCGCGACGGTTCGATCCGTGCGCTGGTGGGCGGATTCGATTTCGACAAGAACAAGTTCAACCACGTGACCCAGGCCTGGCGCCAACCGGGTTCGAGCTTCAAGCCCTTCATCTACTCCGCAGCACTCGAAAAAGGCTACACGCCGGCCACCGTGGTCAACGACGCACCGCTGTTCTTCGACGCGGGTGTCACGGGCAGCCAGCCCTGGGAGCCCAAGAACTACGACGGCAAGTTCGAAGGCCCGATGTCGCTGCGCCGCGGGCTGGCGAAATCCAAGAACATGATCTCCATCCGGGTGCTTCAAGCCATCGGCGCCGGCTATGCACAGGAATGGGTGACCCGTTTCGGCTTCGAAGAGGACAAGCACCCCGCCTACCTGACCATGGCGCTGGGCGCCGGCTCGGCGACACCCATGCAGATGGCCACGGCCTATTCGGTGTTCGCCAATGGCGGCTACCGGATCAATCCCCGGCTGATCGAGCGGGTGACGGACCAGAAGGGCCGACTGCTGGCCGAGAGCAAGCCCCTGCCCCTGGACGAATCGATGCGGGCCATCGAAGCCCGCAATGCCTTCGTGATGGGCAGCCTGCTGCAGGAAGTCACCCGCAGCGGTACCGCCGCCTCCGCACAGGCCACGCTCAAACGCCCCGATCTGTACGGCAAGACGGGCACGACCAACGACTCCATGGACGCCTGGTTTGCCGGCTTCCAACCCACCTTGACCGCCATCACCTGGATCGGCTACGACACGCCGCGCAAGCTGGGCGACCGGGAAACCGGTGGCGGACTCAGCCTGCCGGTCTGGATCCGTTTCATGGAACAGGCGCTGCGCAACGTGCCGGTGGCTGAACTGCCGGTACCCGAAGGCGTGGTCAACAGCGGCGGTGAGTGGTTCTTCGACGAATTCGCGCGCGGCGGGGGGGTGCACCACCTGGGCCTGGATGACAAGCTGCCGCCGCCCGCGGGCGAAGAGAAAAAGGGGATCCTGGACCTGTTCAGAAACTGATCAGGCCATGAAGCGCAGGGGCTGGCCCGCCTGATCGGTGGCGCACCTCGACAGCACCTCAAAGAAGTCTTCACCCGTGCGGGTATCGCGCCAGCCACCACCGTCAAACCGGTAGTGGTACCCCCCGGCACGGGCCGCCAGCCAGACCTCGTGCAACGGCTTTTGCAGGTTGATGACCACCTGGCTGCCGTTCGGGAACACCAGGGTCACCATGCCGCCCACCCGCTGGTTGTCGATGTCTGCAGACGACTCGTCGTTGATCCGGTCGCAATCGCGCTCGACAGCCCGCAGCAGCTGCTCGGCGCGGTCCATGAATTCCAGGTCGGTCATTACAATTCCAGCGTGTTCCCCAGCCTGCGGATTCTAGTCAGCCTGATGCTTCTTGCCGCTGGTGCGGGCGGGCTGGTCGCCTGCGGCCAGCAGGGTCCGCTCTACCTGCCCACCGACCCAGCGGCCGCCCAGCGGGCCACGCTTCCTCAATCCCTGCTGCGGCCGCCCGCCGCCGCGGCCTCCAGCGCCCGATCCACACCATGAACCCCGCGTCCACCGTCCTGCCTGGCCATCCCTTTCTCGCCTACCGCCAGGGTGCGCTGGCCCTCGAAGACGTCAACCTGTCCGAGCTGGCCGACATGCACGGCACGCCGCTGTTCGTGTACTCCAAGGCCGCGATGCTGGCGGCGCTGGCCGCCTACCAACGGGGATTCGCGGGACGCCGGGCGCACATCTGCTACGCCATGAAGGCCAACTCCACGCTGGCGGTGCTCCAGGTCTTTGCGCAGGCGGGCTGCGGCTTCGACATCGTCTCGGGCGGCGAACTGCAGCGGGTGCTGGCGGCCGGCGGCGACCCGTCGCGCACCCTGTTCTCCGGGGTCGGCAAGACGCCCGCCGAGATGCGGCAGGCCCTGGCCGCCGGCATCGGTTGCTTCAACGTTGAAAGCGAGCCCGAACTCGAACTGCTGAGCCAGGTGGCCATGGGCATGGGCCTGCGTGCTCCTGTGAGCATACGGGTCAACCCGAACATCGATGCCGGCACCCACCCCTACATCTCCACCGGTCTCAAAGGCAACAAGTTCGGCATCGCCCACGAGCGGGTACTGCAAACCTACCAGCGTGCGGCGGCGTTGCCCGGCCTGCGCGTGGTGGGCATCGACTGCCACATCGGGTCCCAGATCACCCAGGAGGCGCCCTACCTGGACGCGATGGACCGGATGCTGGATCTGGTTCAGACCATCGAGGCCGCCGGAATCCCGATCGAGCACATCGATTTCGGCGGAGGACTGGGCATCGACTACAACGGCGACCAGCCCCCCGCTGCCGACCGGCTGTGGGGGCGCCTGCTGGAGCGGGTGGATGCGCGTGGCTTTGGCCAACGCAAGCTCATGATCGAACCCGGTCGGTCGCTGGTCGGCAATGCCGGCGTCTGCCTCACCGAAGTGCTGTACCTCAAGCCCGGCGAACAGAAAAACTTCTGCATCGTCGATGCCGCCATGAACGACCTGCCGCGCCCGGCGATGTACCAGGCCTTTCACCAGATCGTGCCGCTGCAGCACGCAGATGCCGCCGCCGCGGCCGGTCTGCGCTGGGAAGTGGTCGGGCCGGTGTGCGAGAGCGGCGACTGGCTGGGTCACGACCGGGCCCTGGCGATCCGGCCCGGCGAGCGCCTGGCCGTGCTCTCGGCCGGCGCCTACTGCATGAGCATGGCCAGCAACTACAACACCCGCAACCGGGCCGCCGAGGTGCTGGTGGATGGCGACCGCCACCACCTGATCCGCCAGCGGGAAACCGTCCTGGACCAGATCCGCCAGGAACGGCTGCCGGACTCGACCCCCGCCTCAGACGCGCGCTGATCCGGCATCCGCCGGCCGGGCCGCCTGACGCTGCCGCGCATGCCAGACGATGCGCCAACCCAGCAAGCTGGCCAGCACCGCGGCGTAGACAGCCACCTCGGCAAAGTCGTTCTTGCCGGCGCGCATCCAGAAGAAGTGCAGCACCGCCAGCGGCGCCGCCAGGTACACCAGCCGGTGCAGGGCCCGCCAGCGGCGTCCGCCCAGCCACCGCACCGCGCGATCCAGGGATGTCAGGGCCAGCGGCAGCAGCAGCAGCAAGGCCAGCGATCCCACCAGGATGAAGGGCCGCCGCACGATGTCCTGCAGGATGTCAGGCAGCTCTCCTCCCATGTCGAAGAGCGCGTAGCACAGCAGGTGCACAGCTCCATGGGCAAAGGCGAACAGCCCCACCATGCGCCGAAAGCGCGCCAGCGCCGCCCAGCCCGTGAGCACCCGAAACGGCGTGACCGCCAGCGACAGACACAGCAGGCGCAGGGTCCAGTCACCGGTCGAACGGATCAGGGCCTCCGCCGGGTTGGGTCCGAGCCGGTCACCGACCGCAGCCAGGGCCAGCTGCACCAGGGGCAGGATCAGCAGGATGAAGAGGATGGGTTTGGCCGCTGGATGAACCAGCCAACGCACCGGGCCCGGCATCAGTAGTGCTTCTTCAGGTCCATACCGGCATACAGGGACCCGACCTGCGCCTCGTACCCGTTGAACATCAGGGTCTTGCGCTTTTTCGCAAACAGGCCATCCTCCCCGATGCGGCGCTCGCTGGACTGGCTCCAGCGGGGGTGGGCCACATCCGGGTTGACGTTGGAAAAAAAGCCGTACTCGTCGGGCGCCGCCCTGTTCCAGGCGGTGACAGGCTGGCGGTCGGTGAAGCGGATCCTGACCAGACTCTTGGCACTCTTGAACCCGTATTTCCAGGGGACCACCAGACGCAGCGGCGCGCCGTTCTGGTTGGGCAGCACCTCACCGTACATGCCAAAGGCCAGCAGGGTCAGGGGGTGCAGTGCCTCGTCGAGACGCAAGCCCTCGACATATGGCCATTCCAGCACCCGGGAGCCGACGAACGGCATGGTCGCCGGGTCGGCCAGCGTGACGAACTCCACAAACTTTGCGCTGCCCAGCGGCTCAACCCGGCGCACCAGTTCCGACAGCGAATAACCGACCCAGGGAATCACCATGGACCAACCTTCGACGCAGCGCAGCCGGTAAATGCGTTCCTCCATGGGGGCCAGCCTGAGCAGGTCTTCCAGCGCATAACGGGCGGGTTTTCGGATCAGACCCTCGACCTCGACCGCCCAGGGACTGGTTCTGAGGGTGTGCGCATTGCGGGCCGGATCAGACTTGTCCGTGCCGAACTCATAGAAATTGTTGTAGGTGCTGGCGTCCTTGTAGTCGGTGACCCGCTCCATCGTCACTGCACCCGCAACGGCAGAGCGCGCACCCGGCAGCGGCGCGAGCCGGCCCGGACGCACCGTGGCAGCCTGGGCCAGGGCCTCGCGCGATGCCCAGGCCGCCAGGGTCAGCCCGGCCGCGCCACCCGCTACCTGGCGCAGCCATTCCCGGCGCTGCCGGTACACCGGCTCGGGGGTGATCTCGCTGCCCACCGGATGCTGGAACCCGTCGTCTGCCGTCTTGATCCACATGATGCTGGCTCCTGCGACCAGCGAGCTGGCCCGTTCCCCCGGTCAGGGTCCGGGGCCCCACTGCACGCGCCTGTCCTAGAGCGAACCGTAGCTGTGCAGACCGCTGAGAAACATGTTCACGCCGATGAAGGCAAAGGTGGTGACCGCCAGGCCAGCCAGCGCCCACCAGGCCGCAACCGGGCCTCGAAGCCCCTTCATCAGCCGCATGTGCAACCACGCGGCGTAGTTCAGCCAGACGATCAGCGCCCAGGTTTCCTTGGGGTCCCAGCTCCAGTAACCGCCCCAGGCCTCGGCAGCCCACAGGGCACCGAGCACGGTGGCGATCGTGAAGAAGGCGAACCCGACCGCGATCGCCTTGTACATCACATCATCGAGCACCTCCAGGGAGGGCAGTCGCTCGGCGATGCGGCGACGCGCGAACAGGATGCCGCCGACGATCAGAGCCGCCAGGCCAAAGTAGACGGCCCAGTAGTCGCTGAGGCCACCGCTGGCCGACTTGCGAAACACCAGCGGCTCGAAGCACAGCACCATGCCCAGCAGCCACAGCGGCAGCAGCCGCGTCCAGCGGGTCTGCACCGCCTGGTGCTTGATCAGGTACGCAAAGGCGACCATGGCCGCCAGGGCGAACGTGCCATAGCCGATGAAATTGGCCGGCACATGCAGCTTCATCCACCAACTCTTGAGCGCAGGCACCAGGGGCTGGATCTCATGGGCTTCGCGCACCAGCGTGTACCACAGCAGAAAGCCCACCGCCGCGCTGACCACCAGCATCACGAAAGCGCCCAGTGCCCGGGTCTGGTAACGCGCTTCATAGTACAGATAGAAGGCCGCCGTCATCCAGCAAAACAGCACGAACACCTCGTACAGGTTACTGACGGGAATGTGGCCGACATCGGCGCCGATCAGGTAGCCTTCGTGCCAGCGCACCAGCGAACCCGCCAGTCCGAGGGCGATCGCCACCCAGAGCAGGCGCGAACCCAGCAGCGTCAGGGCCTGATCGCGGCCACGCGCCAGCAGACCGCCCCAGTAGAACACCGTGCTGATGAAGAACAGCATGCTCATCCAGAGGATGGCAGACTGGCTCGACAGGAAGTACTTCAACAGGAAGCGCTGCTCGGCCTGGGCCAGGTCACCCTGGTACAGCGCAATGCCCCCCAGCGCCAGAGCGGCCACGGCGGCCATCAGGCCCTGCAGAGGCCGCCAGTGCCAACCCAGCGCCACCGCAGCCGGCCAGCAGACCAGCAACACGCCCACATCGTAGGCATCCATGGCTGACTGGTAACGCAGCAGGGCCCAGCCGGTCCCCACCGACAGCGCCAGGGCGAACAGCCAGTCCAGGGCCGTGCGCTGACCGAAATAGCCCGGGCTGGCGGACCAGCCGATAGGGGGGGTGCTGGCAGAACTCATGTCATCGTGTCTCGCGGTTCAACAACTGGTCGGCCAGTCGCTCGAATTCACGGTCCCCATCCAGCGTCTTGCGGTTGGTGGACAGCGCCATCATCGCCTGGCTGCCTCCGGGCGCAGGGGTCAGCCAGACCCAGATCCGGCGTTCGCGAATGTAGAGCATGGCGAATATCCCCAGAATCAGCAGGGCGCAGCCCAGGTAGACCAGCCACCGGCCGGGTGCCCGTGCCACCTGGAACACACTGGCCTGCAGTGGGGTGTAGTCCAGCAGCTGCAGGGCCACTGGCGCCGGGTACACCTGGACGTCGCTGAGCGCCAGCACCGCCTGGGTCATGAAGCTGCGGGTGACCTCGTCGGTGGGCAGCGGCGCCAGGCCCCGGCCCTGGCGCGAGAGCTGCAGCAGCTCGAACAAGGACCCGTTGAGCACCCGCACGAGCACCTCGCTGGCCCGCTCCCGCTCGCCCTGCGGCACCTGGGTGTCCAGAAAATCGCCGATCGCCTGCAGACCGCCCAGGGCCACCCCGTCCTTTCCGGGCAGTGCACCCGCAAACAGCGCCAGCGCCCGCTGGGCCGAGGCCGCGAGCGGCTGCTTCAAATCGGGACGCGCCGGATCCACCGCCTGGGCCACGTAGTGGTCCACGGCGCGTTGGCGCAGCCCCGCGTCGGACAAAGCCGAGCGCAAGGCCTCGAACCCGGCGATGCTGCCCTGCTCATCGGCGGGGATGCGCAGGTAGCGGAACGCCTCGGCCGGGCTGTCGCGCAGACCCCAGAGGAACACCGGCACGCCGTCCCCCAGATCCACCGGCTGCATGTAGTTGTGGTATTCGCGGGCCTGGCCCGCCGCGTCGCGCAGCTTGTAGCCGATGCTGGGACCGACGTTGCGCAACTCCTTGCGGGTGACGGTTCGGTTGGCCGCACCCAGACGGGATTCGATCGCCTGCCGCAAGTCCACCGCGCGCACATCGGTCGCCCGGCCCGATGCGCCCGATGCGCCCGATGCGAAATTTTCCACGTTGATCAGCCGCAGGCTGGTGAACTCCAGCGTCAGCCGTGCGTCCGTGCTGGCCAGCTCGGTCGAACCGCCGATCACCCCCTCCACCTCGAACGGCGCTCCGCCCGGCTTCATGGGAACAGCCCCGAGCCTGACACGCGAACCGCCGTCGTCAAAGCTGGACTGGTAGATGTCGACACCCCGGTAACTCGCCGGGCGGTTGACTTCAACCCGGGCCGGCACCTGTCGCCCATCGGCCAGATCGTGGATCACGATGTCGCTGGCAAACAGCTTGGGCATGCCGGTCGAGTAGTACTCGACGTGGAACTTCTTGAGCTCCACGGCAAACGGCAAATCCTGGATCACCACCCCATCGGACTGGTTGAGCACCGCCGTGCTCGAACGCGTGCCCTCGGCCACGAACAGATTGCCCCGGAAGGTCGGGTTGGCGGCCCCCAGACGGTGTCGAGGCGGCACATCGGCGATCATGCCGCCGCCGGCAAACACCGATTTGCCGCCCAGCAGCATCTGCGCACGCACCATCAGGTCGCCATCGAGCAGCCCTCCGATGCACACCAGCACGATCGCGCTGTGAGCGGCCAGGTAACCCAGCTTGTTGGCCGCACCGGCCCGCGCAGCCACCAGCCAACCGCCTTCGGTGGCCCGTTGGCTCAAGCGCACCCGCCAGCCCGACTGCTGCAGCTGCGCGGCCAGGCGAGACGCCGCCTGGACGGGTTCACCCGCCACCTCCCCCTGCGCCCGGTGACCGAAAGACTGCAGGCTCTGGATCCGGATGCCTTCCTTGTAGGTGCGCAGATCGGCCATGATCTTGGGCGCATTGCGGGCGATGCACAACGAGGTGCTGGTCACCAGAAAGGCCAGGATCAGCAGGAACCACCAGGCGCTGTAGATCTCATACAGGCTGAAGGCAGCGAACACCTCGGCCCAGAAGGGGCCGAACTGGTTGACGTAATTGTTCAGCGGCTCGTGCTGCTTGAGCACCGTGCCGATCACCGAGGCCACGCAGATCAGAGTGAGCAGGGCGATGGCAAAGCGCATCGACGAGAGCAGCTCGACCGCGCGTCGCAGGGCGCCGGCGCCACGGTCGGTCAGGGTGCCCGGGATCGATTCGCTCATCGGTTGGATCGGTGGGGTTGGGGCCCGGCGTCAGGTCCAAAAACACAAAAGGCGGACCGGCTCAACCCGTCCGCCCCCTCTTGGAGCCCTTACAGCCCTGCCAGTTCCCTGAAAAAACGCCGGCGTGTGACTTCGGGCGGCAACGGGTTCAGCGCAGACCGGCGATGTAGTCGGACACGGCGCGGATTTCGCGGTCATTGAGCTTGGCCGCCACCTGGGTCATCTGCACGCTGTTCTTGCGCACCCCATCACGGAAAGCGGTCAGCTGCGCGGTCGTGTAGTCGGCATGCTGTCCCCCAAGACGCGGATACTGCGCCGGGATGCCGGCTCCGTTGGGGCTGTGGCAGCCGGCGCAGGCCGCCACCTGCCGGTCGGCAATACCGCCGCGGTAGATGCGCTCACCCAGACTCACCAGTTCCTTGTCTTTCGCAAATCCCGGCTTGGCCGATTTGCCAGCCAGCCAGTAGGCGATGTTGCGCATGTCCGCATCGCTGAGGGTGGCCGCAAAGCCCGACATCACCGCGTTGGCCCGCTTGCCCGACTTGAACTCCTGGAGCTGCTTGATCAGGTACTCCGGATGCTGCTGCGCCAGCTTGGGATTGGCGGGAACCCCGGAATTGCCGTCGGCCGCGTGGCAGGCCGCACAGACCGCAGCAAAACTGGCCTCACCCTTGGCCAGATCAGGCTTGGCAACCGGCGCGGCGGTCGTTGCGTGAGCGCTTGCCACAGAAAACGCCATCGCGGCAGCAAACAGGAAATGAGCGGACAGCTTCATGTTGGGACGTATCGGGTGAGCAAAACGGCCTGATTCTACAATGCCACCCCACCCCCTACCGCCTTGCCATGAGCCCAGAACCACGGCCCGCCGCAGCCGAACCGACGGCGCGCGACGCCGCCCACGACCCCGTGGACACGCGGCTGGCCTGCAGCTGGCTGCACACCGCCCGCTTCCTCACGACCGCCCCGGAACTGCGTTTTCTGCCGACGGTGACGGTGCCCGAGATCGCCTTCGTCGGCCGCTCCAACGCCGGCAAGTCGACCTGCATCAACACGCTGACCCAGCAGCGGCAGCTGGCCTTCGCCTCCAAGAAGCCCGGCCGCACCCAGCACATCAATTTGTTCGCACTGGGACGCCAGGGCGGCACCGACGCGGTGCTGGCCGACCTGCCGGGCTACGGCTACGCGGCCGTCCCGCGCCAGGACAAGATCCGCTGGCAGCAGGTGATGGCGCACTACCTGATCTCGCGTGAGAGCCTGACAGCCGTGGTGCTGCTGTGCGACCCCCGCCACGGCCTGACCGAACTCGACGAGATCCTGCTCGAACTGATCCGCCCCCGGGTCCAGGCGGGCCTGCGATTCCTGGTGCTGCTGACCAAGGCGGACAAGCTGAACCGGGCCGAGCAGACGCGCGCCCTGTCCCTGATGAAACTGCAGACTGCCGGCGGTGAGGTGCGGCTGTTTTCCGCGACCCGGCGACAGGGGGTGGACGAGGTGTCGGCCCTGCTATGGCAATGGGCCCACCCCGACGGCGCGATCCCTGCCGGGCTGACGCAGGCCGGCGCTGCCACGGCCACGGCTACGGCTGCGACAACGGCTACCGATACCGCCACGGCCACTGGCACGGCGACTGGAACTTCGACTTCGACTGCGGCTGCGGCTGTACCCCCGGATTCGGCTTCATCGGCAGCGCCCGATTAGCTATTAAAAATATAGCAAACTATCGTTATCTATCAAGGGCTAAAGCCTTTTTTGCATCAGGAATCGGGCCTCAGTACACCGGAGGCTGGCCGGGCGGGCGGTCCTTGAAGCGCCGGTGCACCCAGTAATACTGCTCCGGCATCGCATCGATCAGCAGCTCCAGCCGGCGGTTCATGACGGCGGTGTCGTGCACCGGGTCGGCGGTGGGGTAGTCCTCCCAGGCCGGCCCCACGCAGACCTCGTAGCCCTGCCCGGTCAGCCGGGTGACCACCGGCAGCACGGGGGCGCGGGCCAGCCGGGCCAGACGCGAGAGCGACGTCACCGTCGCCGCGGGCACCCCGTAGAAGGGCACGAACACCGATTCGTCCAGCCCGAAATTCATGTCGGGCAGCAGGTACAGGGCGTCGCCCTCGCGCAGACCGGCCAGCACCGGGCGCACCCCACCCACCCGCAGAAACAGGCGGGGCGCGCCGAAGCGCTGGCGGCCGGCCCGCACCCAGGCGTCCACCGCCGGGTCGCCCTGGCGGGTGTAGAGCGTGGCGAAACGGCGCGGAATCCCCCGGGTCAGGGCGGTCCAGCCGGCGTCCAGTCCGACGAAATGCGGCGCGAACAGCACCAGCGGCCCGCTGCCGTGCAGGGCTTGCAGGGCGGGCGACGAACCGGTCAGGCGCAGCCGCCGCTGCAACTGGCGCTCGCTGCCGTGCCACAGCCAGGCGCGATCCAGCCAGGCCTGGGCAAACCGCACGAAATGGGCGCGCGCCCTCAGGCCTCGCAGCCTGGCCGACCCATCGGGCTGGCACAGGCGCAGGTTGGTCAGGACCACATGGCGGCGCGAAGCCAGCCCCCGGTACAGCGCCTGCCCCAGCAGCCAGCCCAGTCCGCGCAGGACGGGCAGCGGCAACAGAGCGAGCAGGCGCATGGCCAGCAGACTCAGGCGCAACAGGACAGATCTGAGCATGGCGCGCAGCCGTCCGTCAGACGGCCTCCCGCGGGGCCTTGTAGCGGGCATACCCCCACAGGTACTGCTGCGGCCGGCTGCGGATCAGGGTCTCCAGCGCCTGGTTGATCTGCCGCCCCGCCTGCGCCGGATCGGCTGCCAGCTCCAGCGGCACCGGTTGCACCCGGATGCAGTAACCCCGCCCGCCCGGTAGGCGTTCGCCCCAGGCCAGCAGCACCGTCACCCCCTCCTGCTGCGCCAGCCGGTGCGCCAGCGTCATGGTGTAGGCCGGCCGGCCGAAGAAAGGCTGCCAGTCGCCCTGCCCCTGCGGCGGCACCTGATCAGGCAGCAGACCCACGCATTCGCCCTGGCGCAGGGCGCGCACCAGCTGGCGCACCCCGGACAGCGACGCCGGGGCCGTGCGCAAGCCGGGCCGCGCCCGCGCCCGCTGCACCAGCTGCCGCAGCCCGGGCTTGCGCGGCGGCCGGAACAGCACCGTCATCGGCTGACGAGCGCCATAGCGCAGGGCATAGGCCTGGGCGGTGACCTCGAAGCAGCCCAGATGGGGGGTGAGAAACAGCACGCCGCGACCGGCGGCCAGCGCCGCTTCGATCGCCTGCTCGCCCTGCCAGACCACGGGAACGGGCGCACCAAACCACAGCCGGGGCAGCTCGGTGAGCACCTGTCCGGCTGCGGCAACCGCCGAGCGCCACTGCGCCGGCGCCAGCCCCGCCTGCGCCGCATGGTCCAGGAAACGCCGCCGGTAAACCGGTGACACCAGAAAAACCAGCCAGCCCAGGACGGCACCCAGGGCGTGGGCCCAGGCCAGCGGGAAGCGGGAAAAAAGGCGGAAGAGACCAGCCATCGGTCGGATAAACTATGCCCGTCGCCGAGTTACGGAACTACTTGCAGGGCGACGAACACAGCGGCGCGCCACAAGCGGATCGCCATTGTGCCTTGTCAGGATCTGACATCACTGCTAAAGCGTTCGCCGAAAGCCCCAAAGCCCAGGCAACGCGGGTCCTCCCTGTTGCAACCCCTACTGGAGCTTTGAACCATGGCCAACGACTACCTCTTCACCTCCGAGTCCGTTTCCGAAGGTCACCCCGACAAGGTGGCCGACCAGATATCGGACGCCATCCTCGACGCCATCTTCACCCAGGACCCGCGCTCTCGCGTGGCCGCCGAAACCCTGTGCAACACCGGTCTGGTGGTGCTGGCCGGCGAAATCACCACCAACGCCCATGTGGATTACATCCAGGTGGCGCGCGACACCATCCAGCGCATCGGCTACGACAACACCGAATACGGCATCGACTACAAAGGTTGCGCCGTGCTGGTGGCCTACGACAAGCAGAGCAACGACATCGCCCAGGGCGTGGACCACGCGTCTGACGACCACCTGAACATTGGCGCTGGCGACCAGGGCCTGATGTTCGGCTACGCCTGCGACGAAACGCCAGAGCTGATGCCTGCGCCCATCTATTACGCCCACCGCCTGGTGGAGCGTCAGGCTCAACTGCGCAAAGACGGCCGCTTGCCCTTCTTGCGCCCCGACGCCAAGAGCCAAGTGACCATGCGATACGTGGACGGCAAGCCCCACAGCATCGACACCGTGGTGCTGTCCACCCAGCACAGCCCCGACCAGAGCGAAACAGCCACCAAGATGAAAGACAGCTTCATCGAGGCGGTGATCGAAGAAATCATCAAACCCGTGCTGCCTAAAGAGTGGTTGCAGAACACGCGCTACCTCATCAACCCCACCGGCCGTTTCGTCATTGGCGGTCCGCAGGGCGACTGCGGCTTGACTGGCCGCAAGATCATTGTGGACACTTACGGTGGCGCTTGCCCCCACGGCGGCGGCGCGTTCAGCGGCAAGGACCCGTCCAAGGTAGACCGCTCGGCTGCCTACGCCGCGCGCTATGTGGCCAAGAATATCGTGGCCGCTGGCCTCGCAAAGCAGTGCCAGATACAGGTGGCTTACGCCATTGGCGTGGCCAAGCCCATGAACATCACGGTCTACACCGAAGGCACGGGTGTGATTCCTGACGCCGAGATCGCCAAGCTGGTTGAGGCGCATTTTGATTTGCGCCCCAAAGGCATCATCAACATGCTGGATCTTCTGCGCCCCATCTACAGCAAGACTGCAGCATACGGTCACTTCGGCCGCGAAGAGCCCGAGTTCACCTGGGAACGTACAGACAAGGCTCAAGCGCTGCGAGCCGCAGCAGGTTTGAAATAAAGCGTCCTGTACCCAGCCTCTCCAAAAGGAGTTTGTCATGCACCGCAATCCAAAATCTTTGGCCTGGATTCTGCTCACCGGCACAGCCGTATGGCTCAGCGGATGCGCCACCCTCAGCGAAGAAGAGTGCAAGACTGCTGATTGGGGACGGCTGGGGTACAAAGACGGTGCGGCAGGTCACCCCGAAAGCAGGCTGGCCGAACACGCCGAGGCCTGCGCAAAAACTGGCATCCGACCACTGGCTGACATCTGGCGCGCCGGCTGGGATCGGGGGGTGCGAGCCTACTGTGTACCCAGTGTCGGCTGGAATGAAGGCCTGGCAGGCCGCAGCTACCAGGGCGTTTGCCGGGGGCGGGGCGAAGAAGCTTTTCTGCCTGCTTACCGGGCCGGTGCCGACATCCACCGACTCCAGTCACGCCTGGACAGCAACACCTCCGAGATCAAGCGCCTGGAGCGCGAGTTGCGACAAGCACAGACCGACAAAGAGCGACACCGTTTGCGCGAGCGCCTGAGAGATCTCGATTGGGAGCAGTCACGCCTGCGTCGCGAATTGGGTCACCTTCGCTCGATTGCCCCCCGGTATTGACCCGATCCGCGCAGCATCGGCACCACGTTTCGGCGCTGATGAACACCACCGCTGCGGCCGAGCTCACCGCCCAAAAGGCATCACACCACAGTGCGGCGGAAAGACAAACCCTGGCGCGACCAATATCCGCTGTCTAGGCGATCCAGCTTCACCGTGCCACCAGTCGATGGCGCGTGCACAAAACGACCGTTGCCCACAAAGATGCCCGCATGGTTGGTGCGACCTTTGACCGTGAAGACCGCCAGATCGCCCGTTCGGGCTGCGTGTATCGGCACCGGCTGCCCCCAACTGCTCAGCTCAGCGACCGAACGGGGGGTACGCACGCGTGCAGCATGCCAGTGCACGTATGCAATCAACCCCGAACAATCGAAACCCGATTCTGGTGTGTTGCCCCCATACCGATACGGCGTACCGACCAACCCCATGGCATGAATGGCGACAGCCTGTGCTGCCGAAGGTGCGGGTGACTCGTCTGGCGCGCGATGCGAAGCATCAGGCTCAGGCGGTGCGGGCGGCAATGGACGTGATGGTGTCGGCACCCGGGGCGAGCTGCAGCCATAAAGCGCCAACACCAAGGACCCGGCCGCAGCCTGGCAAAGCATGCGACGTCTCAAAGCTGGGTCTGTTTTTGGCATGTTCATTCTGATGAACATTATCGTGAAGCAACCGCACGACCTCTCACCTTGTGGGCACAAACCCATTTTGTGCGCTGCCTTTTTATCAACCCTCTTGAAATGTCTTCGACAGCCCTTATGATTAGCACTCGCTGGCATTGAGTGCTAACAAACGATTACTTGTCGTATTCGTTTTGCCAAATGCCACGAGGCCCGCGCCGCCTTCACCGGCAAACAAGCGTGCCTTCATTTATCCATTGAAGTTCTTATCCATAGGAGATGTTATGAACCTGCGTCCTCTCGGCGACCGCGTGATCGTCAAACGCGTTGAAAGCGAAACCCGCACCGCCTCAGGCATCTACATTCCCGATGCTGCCGCTGAAAAACCTGACCAGGGCGAGATCCTGGCTGTCGGCCCCGGCAAGACC
>VERU01000207.1 GCA_018882485.1 Rhodoferax sp.
GGTACAGGCCCAGATCCTGATCACCGATGGGCTTGCAGGCCGTCAGCCTGCCGTCGCCGAACACCAGAAAGGACCGGCCCCGTGCCACCCGTGCCACCTGCCCCGACAGCGACTTGAAAAACGCCGTTGGCCGCACGATGGAATAGCGCAAGCCCGACTCCATCAATTTCCGCTCGAACGCCAATTTGGCATGCTGGAAAGCCAGACGCGGCTTTTGCACACAGATGGCTGATAGCAACACGAAATGCCGGATGCCCGAAGCGCGCGCCACCTCGAGCGCCACGCAGTGCGCATCATGATCCACCGCCCAGGCATCCTCCGGAGTACCGCTGCGAGAGGCCATGCACGACACCAGGGCGTCGAACACCTCGCCTCGAATTCCCTGCCGCTGGAGCGAAGCGGGATCGGCCACCTCGGCGACCCGCCATTGCGGACCGGCTGGGTCGTCGCAACAGCGGTCGCCCGGTGCGGGGGCAGCAGCGGTGCGACCCGGACGCACCACGCACACCACGTGATGCCCGGCAGCAACCAGGGCAGCCACGGCCGCGCGCCCGATGGTGCCCGTGGCGCCCAGGCAAAGCACCCGAAGGCCCGAGGTCGCCGGTCCGCGCCCTTTGACCCGCGTCAAGAGGTCTTCATCAGCGGCTTGATCGGTCAAGGAAGCCATCCTAGTATGGGTCCGGTCGAATGAAAGGAATGGGGATCGTGCCATGCATGATGTGATTGTGATCGGATCCGGCATCGGCGGCCTGACCGCGGCGGGTCTGCTGGCCAGGGTAGCGGGCCAACGGGTTCTGGTGCTGGAGCAGCACACGGAACCGGGCGGGCTGACCCATGTGTTCCGGCGCGACGGCGCCAGTTGGGACGTCGGCCTGCATTACATCGGCGAAGTCGAACCCGGATCGCGGGCGCGCAAACTGTTCGATTACCTGTCAGGTGGCGAACTGCGGTGGAACCGCATGACCGATGGCTTCGAGCGCTTCGTGTACCCGGGTCTCGATTTCGTCGTTCCCTCCGACCCCATCGTCTACCAGCAGCGGCTGATCGACCGTTTTCCCGACGAAAAACGGGCCATCCGCCGCTACTTTCGCGACATCGGGCGGGCGGTGCGCTGGTCGGTGCTGGGCTTTATGCAAGGCATGGTGCCCAAGCCGGTCGTTCCGCTGCTCCGGTTGGCGCGGAATCTGCTCACCGGTCCGGCTGCCCTCACCACGGCCGCCTACCTGAACGCCCGATTCCGCAGCCCCGAACTGCGTGCCCTGCTGGCCAGCCAGTGGGGTGATTACGGGCTGCCGCCCTCCCGCAGCGCGTTCGCCATGCACGCCATCATCGTCCACCACTACCTGCATGGCGCCTGGTTTCCCCAAGGCGGCTCCGCACGCATCGCACGCACTTTCGAAAAAGGCATCGAGGCAGCGGGAGGTTCGGTCCGTGTTGCCCAGCAGGTCACCGAGATCGTGGTCGAGGGTGGCCGGGTGGTCGGTGTGAAGGTGCTGGACCGGCGTGGACCGCAACCCATCGAACGACTGCACCGGGCTGCCGCCGTCATATCCAACGTGGGCGTACCAGTCACCTTCAACCGTCTGCTGCCAACCACCGGACCGGTTGGCGCCGCCACGGCCGAACTCCGGTCGCTGGCGCAAGGCCTCGAGGGCGGAAGCTCGGCTGTCACCCTGTACCTCAGGCTCAAGGCCGATCCCCGGACCCTGGGTCTGCAGGGGGAGAACATCTGGATCAGCACGGATCTGGATCACGATGACCAGACCGGGCAGGACCGGGGTTTGCTGGCGGGCAGCCCGCACCGGATCTTTGTCTCATTCCCGTCCCTGAAGTCGGGCGATGAGCGCTTCCACACGGCTGAAATCATCGGCTTCGCCAACGAGCAGTCCTTCGCCATCTGGCGCGATCAGCCCAAGGGACACCGGGGCCAGGCCTACGGTGAACTGAAACGCCGCATCTCCGAGGGCCTGCTGAAACTGGCAGAAACCGCACTCCCCGGATTGACGGATCTTGTCAGCTACTCGGAGTTGGCCACGCCCTTGACCATCGAGCACTACACAGCCCACCCGGGGGGGCGGTTTTATGGGCTGGCCGCCACGGTCGAACGGATGCAGAGCCCCCTGCTGGGGCCCTGGACGCCCCTGCCGGGCCTCTTCCTGTCCGGCTCCGATGCGGCTTGTGCTGGCATCGTGGGCGCCATGAACGGAGGCGTTGCCGCCGCGTGCCAGGTCCTGGGTGCCAGGGGATATCCGATGATCCAAGCCGCCTTGCGCACAGGCCCTGCTGCGATCGGGCCGGACCTTCTGTCGCCGGAGAAGCAACTTGCCACCCTGATGAACCGGCAGCGCCTGACGCCCGGGATCTGGTCGCTGGAATTCGAGGTCGAAGGGGAGACCGCTCCTTTTGCGCCCGGCCAGTTTGCACGCCTGCACGTCGGTGACGACGAATGGCGGGATTACTCGATTGCCGGCTTCCGCGGGGGGCGACTGCGGTTGCTGATCAGCACGCGAACGGGCGGCCACGGCTCGCAGTTCGTCCAGCAGCTGCGCCCGGGTGATCGCACTCGGGTGGAACTGCCACTCGGGACCTACTCCCTGGTGCCCAGTCCCCATCGACGGGTGTTCGTCGCCACCGGTACCGGCCTGGCGCCCTTCCTGCCCATGTTTGCCGCCCTGGACACCCATGGACAATTGCGCGAGGCCAGGCTGCTATTCGGGTGCCGCGACGGCCAGGACGACCTCACGGTCCAGCTCGCCGGCCTGCCCTTGCCCGGGGACCTGACCCGTTGCTACAGCCAGGCCGAGGCCCCGCCGGGTGGCGTCCGGGGGCGGGTCACGCATGCGCTGCAAGCACAGGCGTTCGATCCGGCGAACACCGATTTCTACCTGTGCGGATCGTCGGCCATGGTCGAGGACTGCCGACTCCTGCTCGAGCGGCGCGGAGCGCAGAACATCTACGTCGAAGCCTTTTGAGGCGCGGCGCACCGCTGTCGCTATCATCGCCGGACGCGTCTCGGTGCTGTCCGGCCGTCCGAACCCGCAGAGCCGGCCGCCAGACGGGACTGACCATGAACATACCGACAGAACTGCTGCGCACCTTCGTGAAAACCGTCGAGTTGGGCAGCTTCACCCGGGCGGCAGAGTCGATCGGGCGCACCCAGTCGGCGGTCAGTCTGCAGATCCGGCGCCTCGAGGAGCTGCTGGGTGCGATGGTGTTCGTGCGCGGCACCCACCGCGCACGACTCACCGACGAAGGTGCCATTCTGGCGGGCTATGCCAAGCGCATTCTGGACCTGAATGACGAGGCGGTCAGCAGCCTGCGCCGTCCCAAGATCGCCGGCAGCGTCCGTCTCGGTGCACCCCACGAGTACACGGCTTCGCTGCTGCCTGTGGTGCTGGGCAAGTTCGCCCAATCGCACCCCGGCGTGATGCTGGAGGTGACCTGTGACCTCAGCAAGAACCTGCGCGCCCGGCTGGAGGATGGCGAGTTCGACATCATCCTCGCGCTGCATGACGACCCGTCCAGCCAGGGTGGCACGAAAGTGCTGACGGAACCGCTGGTCTGGATCAGCAGCCCCGAGCACGAGGGCCATGTCCAGAGGCCGCTGTCGCTGGTGGTTGCACCGCCGCCCTGCATCTACCGCAGCCGCATCCTGCAGACGCTCGGGCGGCTGGACCAACCGGCGCGCATCGCCTACACCAGTTCGAGCATCACCGGCATCATTGCAGCGGTGAAAGCCGGCCTGGGGGTCACCCTGCTGGCCAGAAGTACCGTGCCCCAGGGCATGCGGGTACTCGGCGAACGTGAGGGTTTCCCTGCGATGGGAGAACTGGAAGTGCGTCTGCACACCGCCCAGGCGCAGCCCTCCGACGCGGTCGCCTGCCTCCAGGACTACATCCGGGGTAGTTTCACGGGTCAGAACGGGTCGCACCGGGTCTGAGCCCGACGTCAGCGGGGCATGAGTCCCGCTGATGATTTCATTTCCAGAATCAACGCCGCGCCTTGGGGCGAGCCGATAAGATGCAGCCGCGGTCCCTGCAACCGCTTTGGACATCCACACCACGCTTTCAAGGAGACGTCATGAGCCAAGTTCGATACACGGCCGATCACGAATGGTTGCGCCTGGACGGTGACATCGCCACGGTCGGCATCACCGATTACGCGCAGAACGCGCTGGGCGACATCGTGTTTGTGCAGCTTCCGGAGGCGGGCGCCCATTTTGCGGCCGGCGACGAGGCCGCTGTCATCGAGTCGGTGAAAGCGGCTGGCGAACTGAAGATGCCCCTTTCGGGTACGGTGCTGGAAGTCAATGCGGGCCTGGCCGATGCACCGGCGACGGTCAACACCGATCCTCTGGGCGAAGGCTGGTTCATCCGGGTCCGGCTGGATGACCCCTCGGCGTTCCACAGCCTGCTCGACCGAGCTGCCTACGACAAGCTGAGTTCCTGACCGGCTCCCATTCCGACTGCTCCTGCCTGCCATGAACCTGAACGATTCCCCCCTCACCGGGCCCGGCACCCTTTTCGATCAAGGCGATGAATTCGTGGCGCGCCACGTGGGACCGGACGCCGCCGAAACCCGCGCCATGCTGCAGTCGATGGGAATGGATTCCATCGAGCAACTGATCGAGCGGGTCATCCCCCCGGCCATCCTGTCGACCCAGACGCTGGCCCTGCCGGACGGGCGCAGCGAGGCCCAGACCTTGGCCGCGCTGCGCGACATCGCCCGCCGCAACCGGGTCTTCAAGTCGTTCATCGGCATGGGGTACTACGGCACTCACACCCCCCATGTGGTGTTGCGCAACGTCCTCGAGAACCCCGCCTGGTACACCGCCTACACCCCCTACCAGCCCGAGATATCCCAGGGCCGGCTGGAGGCGCTGCTAAATTTCCAGACCATGATCGCGGATCTGACGGGGATGGAAATCGCCAACGCGTCGTTGCTGGACGAGGCCACCGCGGCGGCCGAGGCCATGGCCTTCTGCCAACGCCTGTCCAAGAATCCGTCCCGGGCATTTTTCGTGTCCGGCGACTGCCATCCGCAGACCCTGGAAGTGATCCGCACCCGGGCCGAACCCCTGGGCGTTCAGGTGATCGTCGGCAACCCGGCCACCGACCTGGCCGACAGCGATGTGTTCGGCGTGCTGCTGCAGTATCCTGCGAGCACCGGCGGCCTCAGCGATCCGTCCGCCCTTATCGCCGCCGCGCACGCCAGGAAGGCGCTGGTCGTGGTCGCGGCCGATCTGCTGTCCCTCACCCTGCTCAAGCCACCGGGAGAACTCGGGGC
>VERU01000208.1 GCA_018882485.1 Rhodoferax sp.
GGCGCAACGTCGCGGGGTCTGCCAGGATTTCGCGCACATCCTGGTCGGCTGCCTGCGCAGCCTGGGGCTGGCGGCGCGATATGTCAGCGGCTACCTGCTGACCGAGCCGGCTGCCGGCGCTGTGCATCTGGTCGGCAGCGACGCGTCGCACGCCTGGGCGTCGGTCTACCTGCCCGATCTGCCCGCCGGTGCGCGCTGGCTGGATCTGGACCCGACCAACGACCGCATCGGCTGGCACTCGCCCGGCGAGGATTACGTGACCCTGGCGCTGGGCCGCGACTTTGGCGACGTCTCGCCCATGCGCGGGGTCATCCTGGGCGGCGCCAGCCACCGGCTGACCGTCGGCGTTGCGGTCGAACCGCTGGCGGCCTCGCTATCATCGGCAGAGCAAGCAAAGCCCGGCCCGTAAGGGCTGGAGCCCGATTTCATTCCTTTTTTTCAGAGAGCCCTCATGAGCGTCTACGACACCCTGCAGCAGCTGAACATCAACCTGCCCCCCGTGGCCACACCGGCTGCGGCCTATGTGCCCTTCGTCCAGACCGGCAACCTGGTGTTCCTCAGCGGCCACATCGCCAAGAAGGACGGCAAGGTCTGGACGGGACAGTTCGGCCGGAACCTGAGCACCGCCGAGGGTCAGGCCGCTGCGCGGGCTGTGGCCATCGACCTGCTGGGCACGCTGCACGCCGCAGTGGGTGACCTCAACCGCGTGACCCGCATCGTCAAGCTGATGTCCCTGGTCAATTCCACCGCCGACTTCACCGAGCAGCATCTGGTCACCAATGGCGCGAGCGAACTCATCGGCCAGGTGTTCGGGGCCCGCGGCGCCCATGCCCGCAGCGCCTTCGGCGTGGCGCAGATCCCCATGGGGGCCTGCGTCGAGATCGAAATGGTGGCGGAAGTCGGCTAGCCGCCAGCCCGCCCCTGCAGCCGGCGGCGACGGGCCGCCCTTGCGCCGGGGCTCAGAGCAGGGCCGCGCGGTCGATGGGGGTGCCCACCACGAACACGCAATCGCCCTGCTCGGTGACCGGGATCGCCTTGGTCACCACCACAAAGCCGTCGCAGGGGGAGCGCAGCAGCTCGGCGGGGCGATCCGGGCGGTCCATGAACCACAGGCGGCCCACCGGCTGACCTGCCTTGACGGGATCGCCGGGTTCCAGCAGCGCTTCGAACAGGCCGTCTTCCGGCGACACCACGATGTTGCGCGGATCCCGTCCGTCGATGATCACGGCCGGCGGCAGGCCCATGGCGGCCCGGGTCATCACCGGGCCCTTCTGCACGCCCACGTGGCGCAGCACGTTGTTCAGCCCCTCCCAGGCTAGCCGGTGGATGGGTGCCGGGGTGCGGCCACCGCCACCCAGTTCGGTGGTCACCACCAGCTTGCCCTGGTTTTCCGCCTCCACCGGCAACAGGCCGTTGCCGTTGACGTCGATGTAAAGATAGTGGTGGTCGGTGCACCAGGCCTCCATGGCCTCGAGCATGGCCCGGCGCTGGACCGGGTTGTCCACCACATGCATGTGGGAACACGGCACAAAGTAGGCGCTGCGCCCGCCTGCATGCATGTCGATCACCACGTCGGCCATGGGAAACAGCACCCGCGTGAGGTAATCGGCCAGCTGCTCGTTCGGCGGCCCGTCCGGGCGACCCGGAAAGGACCGGTTGAAGTTGGCGCCCGAGGGCCAGTTGCGGGTGTTGCCCTTGGACGCAGCGGGTGACAACACCGGGATCACGATCACCCGCCCGGTCACCTGCTCCGGCTGCAGCTCCTGCAGCAGGCGCATGGCGGCCACCTGGCCCTCGTACTCGTCGCCGTGGTTGCCGGCCAGCACCAGCACCGTGGGTCCCTCACCCTGCGCGATGCAGCCGATGTGGATGAAGGTGCTGGCCCAGCCCGCCGTGTTGGTGATCTTGTTGATGCGCAGGTGCCCGACCTGCTTGCCCGGGGCGTGCAGGTCGATGCTGCAGGAAACGGTGGAGGGGCTCAGAACGCGGGCGGGATCGGTGGCAGGATGGGGGGACGACGACATCGAAGCACTCCTGGTTGCGGGCAATGGGCCAAGGCCACCCGACCAGGTGGCTGACTGATTGTATACAGTATTCTTTCCCGGCCAAGCCAGGCGCTGATCACTCAGCGCCGTTCACAGACCTGATCGGCCACGGCGCGCAACCGTTCCGGATCCACGCGATCCGGGGCGACATCGGCCAGCGGCCGCAGCACAAAGGCCCGCTGCGCCATGCGGGGGTGCGGCAGGGTGAGCGACGGGCTGTCCATGCGGGCGTCGCCGTACAGCAGCAGGTCCAGGTCCAGGGTGCGCGGCGCGTTGCGGTAGGGACGTTCGCGCCCGGCTTGCTGCTCCAGGCCCATCAGGCCCTGCAGCAGCTCCGGCGCGCTCAGGGTGGTGGCAACCTCGACGACCGCGTTGACATAGTCGGGCCCCGACGCCTCCAGCGGCGCACTGCGGTACTGCGGCGACCGGGCCGCCAACCGGCAGCCCGGCAGGGCCGCGATGGCGTCCATGGCCTGATCCAGGGTGGCCTGGGCGTCACCCAGGTTGGCGCCCAACCCGATAAAGGCCCGGACCTCAGGGCGCATGGCACACCGCCTGCTGCAGATCGCTCACGCGGCGGAATCGGGCGGCGTGTCCGGCCCGCCCTCGCCACCGGCCGCGCCGCGCCGGGCACCCGAGCGGCGGCGCCGCCGCCGCTTGGCCGCCGGAGCGCCGGTATCGGGGCCGCTCCCCTCCTCCGCCGGGTCGATGCCGTCGCCCGGGTCTTGCGCACCGGCTCCCGTGGGGAGCTGCGGCGAGGCTGCGGCCGCGCCCGATGGCGGTGCAGCCGCCGGGCGGGGGGCGCGCTGCATGCGCGGCGCCCGTGGGCGCTGCTGCTGCTCGGCGCGAACCTGATCGAGCATGTCCTGGCGCAGCGCATCCCCGGCCAGGCTGAATTCCTGCCACCAGTCGGCCAGCAGCACATCGACTTCACCGATATCGGCCCGCAGCCGCATGAAATCGAAACCGGCGCGGAAGCGGGGCTGTTCGACCAGTCCCAGCGGTGAGCTGCCCACGCGCTTGTCGAAGCGGGGCTGCATCATCCAGATCTCGCGCATGTCGGAGCCCAGCTTGCCGCGCCCGGAGACATCGCCGATGCGGGCGTCGAAGACCTCGTCGATCGCCTCCTGCAGGGCAGGATGCGGCGCCTGGCGCTGCTGCTGGCGCCGGGTCCAGCCCTCGCGCACATCGGACCAGAGCACGCAGGCCAGCAGGAAGCTCGGCGCAACCGGCTTGCCCTCGCCGACGCGGCGATCGGTATCCCGCAATGCCGCGTCCACCAGGGGTTGGTCGGCCCGCTCCACCACCAGGTCCAGCAGGGGGTAGATGCCGCGGGCCAGGCCCAGGGCGCGCAGCTGCGCGATGGACGCGATGGCGTGGCCGGTCTGCAGCAGCTTGAGCATCTCGTCAAACAGGCGGCTCTGCGGCACATCGGCCAGCAAAGCCAGCGATTTGGCAATGGGACCGGCGGTGCGGGCATCGAGCGTGAAACCCAGGCCCGACAGCTTGGCGGCGAACCGGACGGCGCGGATGATGCGCACCGGATCCTCGCGATAGCGGGCTGCGGCGTCGCCGATCATGCGGATGACGCGCTGGCGCGAGTCGTCGATCCCGTGGTGGTAGTCGACCACGATCTGCGTCTGCGGGTCGTAGTACATCGCGTTGATGCTGAAGTCGCGGCGGGCCGCGTCTTCCTCCTGCGGCCCCCAGACGTTGTCGCGCAACACCCGGCCCGAGGCATCGACGGCGTGCTTCATGCCCGCGAGCTCGCTGCGGCTGGTGCGTTCGTTGCCGCTCACCGATTCGGCGGCCGCGCTGTCGAGGTAGGCCCGGAAGGTGGAGACCTCGATCACCTCGTGCTCCCGCCCTCGCCCATGCACCACATGCACGATACGAAACCGGCGTCCGATGATGAAGGCCCGCCGGAACAGGCCCTTGACCTGCTCCGGCGTGGCATCGGTGGCGACATCGAAGTCCTTGGGGGCAAGCCCCACCATCAGGTCGCGCACCGCACCGCCGACGATGTAGGCCTGGTAGCCGGCCTGCTGCAGGGTGCGGACCACGTTGCGTGCCCGCTCGTCGACCAGCGCCGGGTTGATGCCGTGGCGATCGGGACCGACCTCCTCGCGCCGCCCGAAGGGGGACTTGGGCTTGCGGCCCGAGCCGATGGCCTTGCCCAGCAGTTTGTCGATGAATGTCTTGATCATGGTGTGTCGGGGTGTAGGGACTCTGGCGGGCCTCAGGCGGGGCCGAACAGGTCGAGGATGCGCCAGCCGCGTTCGAGCGCCGTCGCGCGCAACCGCTCGTCCGGGTTGGTGGCCACCGGGTGATCGACCGTCTCCAACAGGCTCAGGTCGTTGATGGAGTCGGTGTAGAAGGTGCTGACGACATCGGCCCAGCCCAGCCCATGGGTTGCCAGCCACTGGTTCATGCGTTCGACCTTGCCCTGGCGGGCCGACGGTATACCCTGTATGTCTCCCGTGATCCAGCCCGAGGCATCCCGCGCCAGCTCCACGGCGATCAGTTCGTCCACGCCGAAAGCCCGGGCGATGGGCCGGGTGACGAATTCATTGGTGGCGGTCACGATCAGCACCGTGTCGCCCGCCTGCCGATGCCGGCGCACCAACTCCAGGGCCTGGGGCCGCAATGCCGGTTCGATCACGGTGCGCATGAAGCCATCGTGCGCCGCAGCAGCCTTGGCTGCTCCCTGGCGGCGCACCGCGTCGGTGGCAAACCGCACGTAATCGTGGATGTCCAGGGTGCCGGCCTTGTAGTGCGCGTAAAACGCGTCGTTGCGGCGGCTGAAGTCTTCCGGATCGGTCCAGCCGATGGTTGTGGTGTAGACGCCCCAGGCGTGGTCGGAATCGATCGGCAGCAGCGTGTGATCCAGGTCGAACAGGGTGAGTTTCATGAAATAGCGGAAGGCAGCGCGGCGGGAGGGACGGATCAGGTCTCATCCATCATGGCCCGGATCATCGGGATGGTGACCGGCCGGCGGGTCTGCAGCGCATACCCGTCGATCAGGTCGAGCAATTCCATCAGGCTGCCCAGTTCGCGGCTGAAGCGGGTCAGCAGGTAATCCATCACCTCCTCACCCAGCAGGATGCCGCGCGCACCCGCAGCCTGGCGCAACACCTCCCGGGATTCGGATTCGGACAGGGGTTGCAGCGCGAACAGGTGGCCCCAGCCCAGCCGGCTGCGCAGGTCTTCGCGCAGGGCCAGAC
>VERU01000633.1 GCA_018882485.1 Rhodoferax sp.
CCCCAGCACGATGCGGGGCAGGCTCGCCGGCTGTCCCGGCACACCGGGTGTGGAGGCGAGCAGGGCCCGGGTGTACGGGTGGCGTGGGCTGGCGAAGATGCGCCGTTTGTCGCCCTGTTCCATGGCCTGGCCCAGGTACATCACCATCACATCATGGGCCACATGGCGCACCACGCCGAGGTCGTGCGAGATGAACAGGTAGGCCAGCCCGAGGTCCTGCTGCAGGTCGGACATCAGGTTGAGCACCTGGGCCTGGATGGAGACATCCAGCGCCGATACGGGTTCGTCGGCCACCACCAGCGCCGGTTTGAGCATCAGGGCGCGCGCCAGCGCAATCCGCTGCCGCTGCCCCCCCGAGAACATGTGGGGGTAGCGGTCGTAGTGCTCGGGCCGGAGCCCGACCCGCTCCAGCATCTCGCGGGCCTGCCGGGCGCGTTCGGACCTGGCGAGCGTGGTGTTGATTTCCAGCGGACCTTCCAGGATGGTGCCGATGCGCTTGCGGGGGTTGAGCGAGCCGTAGGGGTTCTGGAACACCAGCTGGACCGACTGGCGAAGGCTTTGCCGCTCGGCAGCGGATGCCGCAGCGACATCCACCCCACGCAATATCAGCCGGCCGCCATTCGGCGCTTCGATGAGCGACACCATGCGCGCCAGCGTCGATTTGCCGCAGCCCGATTCGCCCACCACGGCCAGGGTGCGGCCGGCCTGGATCGAGAACGACACACCCGCCACCGCTTGCAGCGTCTGGCCCTGGCGCAGCCAGCCACCGCCGACCTGGTACACCTGGCTCAGCCGGTCGGCCGCGACCACGGGGTCGGACGGGCCATCGGTCGAAACCGACCGGGTCATCGTTGCGGGAGGGAAGGCCGTCACGCCAGGCGCTCCCGGGGTTGGGGCTCCGCTCCCCGGCCCGCCAGTTCGAGGTGGCAACGGGACAGGCCATGGGGCCGTGGATCCAGGCTGGGCCGGGTCTGTGTGCAGCGGGGCTCGGCCAGGCTGCAGCGCGGGGCAAACAGGCAGCCGGTCGGGCGGTCACGCAAGCCCGGCACCATGCCGCCGATGGTGGCCAGCCGGCTGCTGCCATCGCTGCGTTCGGGCATCGCGGCCAGCAACGCTTCGGTGTACGGATGCTGCGGCGTCAGAAACAGCGACGACGCGGGCTGGACTTCCATGACCTGTCCGGCGTACATCACCGCGACCCGCTGCGCCATGTCGTGCACCACGCCCATGTTGTGCGTGATCAGGATCAGGGC
>VERU01000209.1 GCA_018882485.1 Rhodoferax sp.
TCCCGCGCCTGGGCCTGCGGCTCGTAGTCGTGGGCGGCGAAAACGGCCTGCACCCGCAGCTGGCGCGCCAGGTCCAGCACCGACTGCTCGGCCGGGCCATGGCGCACGATCAGCCCCGCCCGGGCTTGCCCGGCGAGTTCCCGCAGCGCGGCATCGAGTTCCACCAGCGATGCCCGGATGAAGGCCACCCTGCGGTCGGCGCGGGGCAGCGGGTCGAGGATGGCCGTGTCGAAGACGAACACGCAATGCACCCGTCGGCAGGATTGCAGCGCCAGCTGCAGGGCGGCGTTGTCATCCACCCGCAGATCGCGCCGGAACCACATCAGACCGGTATCGAATTGAGCTTCCATCTTCACCGCTAGAATCGTTTCATGGCCGGTGATTTTGCCCTGACCAACCTGACCAACCACTTCCTGATTGCGATGCCAGGCCTGCAGGACGAGGTCTTTGCCCGCAGCGTGGTCTATCTGTGCGAACACAGCGAACGCGGCGCCCTCGGTCTGATGATCAACAAGCTCAGCGACATCGACCTCAAGCGGCTGTTCGAGAAGGTCGAGCTGCCCCTCAACCGCAAGGACCTGGCCGACGCCCCGGTGCTGCAGGGCGGACCGGTGCAGACCGAGCGGGGATTCGTACTGCACGAGCCCATTTTTGCCGAAGCGGACAAGCCCAGCGAGGCGGTGTACGCCTCGACCCTGACCATACCGGGCGGGCTGGAGATGACGACCTCCAAAGACGTGCTGGAGGCCATCTCCACCGGTTCGGGGCCGCGCAAGCTGCTGGTGACCCTGGGCTATTCGGCCTGGGGTGAAGGGCAGCTGGAGTCCGAGCTGTCCGACAACAGCTGGCTGACCGTCGCTGCCCATCCCAGCGTGATTTTCGACACGCCCGTGGACAAGCGCTACGAGGTGGCGCTGGGGCTGCTGGGCCTGGAGGCCTGGATGCTCTCGCCTGAAGCCGGTCATGCCTGAGAGGGGCGGCTCCGACGTCCAGGGTGCGCCACGGGTTGCGGCGACGCTGCAGACCTTTCTCGGCATCGACCTGGGGCAAAAGCGCACCGGGTTGGCCGTGGGCAACCGTCTGCTGCGCAGTGCCCAGCCCCAGAGCACCCTGCGCGCCGAGGGCGATGCCCGGTTTGACGGCATCGCCCGAGCCATGGCGCAATGGCAGCCCGATGCCCTGGTGATTGGCGTGCCCTGCCACCCCGATGGGGCCGCCCATGACAACACGGCCCGTGCACGCCGCTTCGCCCGCCAGTTGCGGGGCCGCTTCGGCCTGCCGGTTTTCGAGGTCGATGAGCGCTACAGCACCACCGAGGCCCGCTCGGCCGGCGCCAGCGACCCCGATGCCGCCGCCGCCGCCATCATCCTGGGTCAGTTCCTGAGGCAGCTGCCATGAACAACGGGGTGGGCACGCACCAGCAGCTGGCGCTGGACGCCGAGGCCTTGTACGGCGAATTGCTGCGAGGCGTGCGCGGCCTGCTGGCGCCGGGTGATCGGCTGATCGGCATCACCTCGGGCGGCGCGTGGCTGGCGGAGCGCTTGCAGACCGACCTCGGGCTCGAGGGCGCCGCAGGCGTCATCTCGTCGGCCCTGCATCGGGACGATTTCGGTCGGCGTGGGCTGACCGCGGCGGCCCAGACCCGCATCCCCTTCGACGTGCGCGATGCCCGCATCCTGCTCATCGACGACGTGCTCTACACCGGCCGCACCTTGCGGGCGGTGATCAACGAACTGTTCGATTTCGGCCGCCCGGCCTGCGTGCGGCTGGCGGTGCTGGTGGACCGTGGCGGGCGTGAACTGCCGGTGCACCCCGACTTTTGCGCCGCCCGCCTGGTGTTGCCGGCCGACCAGTCGCTGGCCCTGGCGCGCGATGCGCAGGGGCGCTTCAGCTTCCAGGTGGAGTCCCGTTGACCATGCTGGCACGCCGCAACCCCCAGCTCAACGCCCACGGCGAACTGATCCACCTGCTGTCCATCGAGGGCCTGTCGCGCGACATCCTGACCCAGGTGCTGGACACGGCGGCCACCTTTGTCAGCGTCAGCGACCGGGAGGTCAAGAAGGTGCCGCTGCTGCGCGGCAAGAGCGTGTTCAACCTGTTCTTCGAAAATTCGACCCGCACCCGCACCACCTTCGAGATTGCGGCGACCCGGCTCAGCGCCGATGTGATCAACCTGGACATCGCCCGGTCGTCGGCTTCCAAGGGCGAGTCGCTGCTCGACACCATCGCCAACCTCAGCGCCATGGCCGCCGACATTTTTGTGGTGCGCCACAGCGAATCGGGCGCGCCCTACCTGATCTCGCAGCACGTGGCGCCTCATGTGCATGTGATCAATGCCGGTGACGGACGGCATGCCCATCCGACCCAGGGCCTGCTCGACCTCTACACCATCCGCCATTACAAGAAGGATTTTTCCAACCTCACCGTGGCCATCGTCGGCGATGTGCTGCATTCGCGGGTGGCCCGCTCCGACATCCATGGACTGACCACCCTGGGTTGTGCCGAGGTGCGCGTGGTCGGGCCCAAGACCCTGGTGCCGGCCGACCTGGCGCCCATGGGCGTTCGGGTCTGCCACAGCATGGAGGAGGGGCTGCGCGACTGCGATGTGGTGATCATGCTGCGGCTGCAGAACGAGCGCATGGGGGGCGCCCTGCTGCCCTCCAGCCATGAATTTTTCAAGAGTTACGGCCTGACGCCCGACAAGCTGCAACTGGCGCGTCCGGATGCGATCGTGATGCACCCGGGGCCGATCAACCGGGGCGTGGAGATCGACTCGGCCGTGGTCGACGGGACCCAGAGCGTGATCCTGCCGCAGGTGACCTTCGGCATTGCGGTGCGCATGGCGGTGATGGGCATCGTCGCCGGCAACGAGGCCTGACACGCCATGACCCACGCCACGCATCCGGCCCCACCGACCCTGATACGCGGCGGTCGGCTGATCGATCCGCAGACCGGTCTGGACACCGTGGCCGACCTCGCGCTGGCGGACGGCCGGGTGCTGGCCATCGGCCCGGCGCCCGGTTTTCAGCCTGCCCGCGTGATCGAGGCGGCGGGCTGGGTGGTCGCCCCGGGTCTGGTGGACCTGGCCGTGCGGCTGCGCGAGCCCGGGCTGGAACACGCCCGCATGCTGGAATCCGAAATGGCGGCGGCGGTGGCCGGTGGTGTGACCAGCGTGGTCTGTCCGCCCGATACCGACCCCGTGCTGGACGAACCGGGTCTGGTGGCCATGCTGCGGTCCCGGGCCGAGCGGCTGCGGCTGGCACGGCTCTACCCGCTGGGCGCCTTGACCCGCGGGCTGGCCGGGCAGGCGCTGACCGAGATGCTGCAACTGGCCGAGGCGGGTTGCGTGGCCTTCAGCCAGGCCGAGGTGGCGGTGCCCGATACCCTGGTGCTGCAGCGTGCATTCCAGTACGCCAGCACCTTTGGCAGGCCGTCTGGCTGCGCCCGCAGGATGCCTACCTGGGCCGGGGCGTGGCCGCCAAGGGGCGCTGGCCACCCGCATGGGCCGGTCCGGCGTGCCGGTGGTGGCCGAGACCATCGCCCTGCACACCATTTTCGAGCTCATGCGCGTGACCGGGGTGCGGGTCCACCTGTGTCGCCTCAGCAGCGCAGCGGGTCTGGCGCTGGTGCGCCAGGCCAAGCGCGACGGGCTGCCGCTGACTTGCGATGTGAGCATCCACACGCTGCACCTGACCGACGTGGACATCGGCTATTTCGACAGCCGGGCGCGCCTCAATCCCCCCTTGCGCCAGCAGCGCGACCGCGACGCCCTGCGGGAGGGATTGGCCGATGGCACGGTGGATGCCCTGGTGTCGGATCACACGCCCGTGGGCGAAGACGCCAAGGCGCTGCCCTTTGCCGAAAGCGAGCCCGGTGCCACCGGGGTCGAGTTGTTGCTCAGCCTGGCCCTGAAATGGGCCGAAGCGGCCGGACTGGCGTTGCCCCAGGCGCTGGCCCGTGTCACCTGCGGGCCGGCCCGGGTGCTGGGTGCGGCCCTGGGCGAGCAGGCCGCCAGCGCCGGCCGGCTGGCGGTGGGGGCCTCGGCCGACCTCTGCCTGTTCGATCCGGCCGCCGACTGGGTGGTGGATCCGACCCGGCTGCGCAGCCAGGGACGCCACACTCCCTTTGCCGGATACAACCTGCCGGGTCGGGTGCGCTGCACCCTGGTGGCGGGCGAGATGGCCTACGGCCCCGCATGACACGGCTGCTGGCGCTGGTGCGCCTGCTGCGGGTGCTGGCCCACCTGCTGGCCGGCTGGTACACGGTCCGGTACCGCTTCCCGCGGCTGTCGGTCTTCGAAAAAGAGGAGCGAATTTCATCCTGGGCCCTTGCCCTGCTTGGATACTTTGCTATTGAATTAAGAGTGATCGGCAGGGTGCCGGTGCAGGGTCCCCTGCTGCTGGTGGCCAACCACATTTCCTGGCTGGACATCGTGGCGCTGCACGCCGCCCGGCACTGCCGTTTCGTGGCCAAGGCCGACCTGGGGCAGTGGCCCCTGGTCGGCACCCTGGCGCGGGAGGCCGGTACCCTGTTCATCGAACGCGAATCGCCGCGCGACGCCCTGCGGGTGGTGCACCACATGGCCGAGCGATTGCGGGCCGATGAGGTGCTGGCCGTGTTTCCCGAGGGCACGACCAGCAATGGCCTGGGCTTGCTGCCGTTTCATGCCAATCTGCTGCAAGCCGCCATCGCCGTGGACGCCCCCGTGCAGCCGGTGGCGCTGCGTTTCACCGATGCCCGGACCGGCCAGACCAGCCTGGCACCCTGTTACATCGGTGACGACACCCTGCTGGATTCCCTGTGGCGCACGCTGCGTGCGCCGGCGCTGTGCGCCGTGCTCAGTTTTGGCGAGCCGCAGCGGGCGCAGGGTCGGAGCCGGCGGCAATGGGCGGCCGATCTGCGGGACGACGTGGACCGGCTTCGGGCAGCCTGATCGGGGCGGGCGGCGTTGCCGCCTCCTGGCAGGGCAGGTGGCACAGCTGCCCGTCGTGGCGCGGGCAATCGCGGTTGAAGGTGACCACGTGGTCGACCTGCGCCCGGATGCCGATGTGCTCGCCCACCCGATGGTCGTGGTGGCTGGGCACCAGCGCCATCACGGTGTCTCCGCTGGCCAGCCGCAGGGTGTAGAGGAAGTCGGCACCACGAAAGGCCTTGCGCAGGATCTCGGCCCTGACCGGCGCATCATCATCGTGGACGATGTCATCGGCCCGCAGCAGCACGTCGCAGGCGCCGCCGCTCATGGCGCAGGGCAGCGG
>VERU01000210.1 GCA_018882485.1 Rhodoferax sp.
GCGTCCCGCGGGTGCCTGCGTCGACCTGATCGTCATCCATGCGATCAGCCTGCCCCCGGGCCACTACAAAGGCGACGCCGTGCATCAGCTGTTCCTGAACCAGCTGGACTGGGATGCGCATCCCTACTACCAGTCGATCCGGGGCATCCAGGTCTCGTCGCACTTCTACATCCGTCGGGATGGCGAGCTCTGGCAGTTCGTGAGCTGCAACGATCGGGCCTGGCACGCCGGGGTATCGCACTACCGGGGGCGAGACAACTGCAACAACGACTCGATCGGTATCGAGCTCGAAGGGCTGGATGGCGACGGCTACACGGACCGGCAGTACGAGAGCCTGGCCGATCTGTGCAGCGCGATCACGCAACACCACCCCATCGCCCACATCGCCGGGCACGAGCATGTGGCACCAGGGCGGAAAAAGGATCCCGGCCCGGGATTCCAGTGGCGTCGGCTACAGGATTCCCTGGGACTTGCGCCCCCGTGTTTTCCCGCATCCTGAGGGTGCGCGGACCGCACTTTTTCGGCCAGACGGCGCGCCGGCGCAAAATTCATCGATACACTACCTGTAGTGGCTTGCCGGCACTCCAGACCCCATATATAGTGTGTTGGGGTGTAGCAGACGGATCCGGCATATCCCACTGCGGATACCCGCTACAGACACCCAGCACCCTGCCCTTCACGAGGATTCGATGCAGACCGTTTTTGACTCCCCCCTCACGCCGCGTGCCGGCATCGCCCGACTCCAGGACACCGACGACCGGTCGCGCTCGGCCGCAGAACCGTTCCAGCAGTACCAGATCATCCGGCGCAATGGCGCTGTGGTGCCCTTCGAACCCAACAAGATCGCCGTGGCTCTGATGAAGGCCTTCCTGGCCGTGCATGGCACGCAAGGGGCGGCCTCGGCCAGTGCGCGCGAAATGGTCGATGGCCTGACGCAGGCAGTGATCCGGGCGCTGCTGCGCTCGAGACCCGGCGGCGGTACCTTCCACATCGAAGACGTGCAAGACCATGTGGAACTCGGATTGATGCGGGGCGGTCACCACGAGGTTGCGCGGGCCTACGTGCTGTACCGGGAAAAGCGCGCCCAGGAACGCGCCCGGACCGCCGCCACCGCGGCACCTGCCGCACCCCAACTGCATGCCATCGACAACGGGGAGCGGGTCGTGCTCGACCTGGACCGTCTCAAAGCGCTGATCGAAACGGCCTGCGCCGGTCTGGGAGACGATGTCCGGGCCGAACCCATTTTGGCGGAAACCCTGCGCAACCTCTACGACGGCGTACCCATGGACGAGGTGTACAAGGCCTCGGTCCTGGCCTCCCGAACGCTGATCGAAAAGGACCCCGGATACACCTACGCCACGGCCCGGCTGCTGTTTCATACGATCGCCAAGGAAGTGCTGGGCCAGGACGTGGCGCCCGCTGACATGGCGCAGGCTTACGTGGACTATTTCCCGGGTTTCATCAAACGGGGGGTGACCCACGACCTGCTGGATGAACGCCTGCTGCAATTCGACCTGGTGCGTCTGGCGCAAGCCCTCAGGCCGGAGCGCGACCTCCAATTCGATTACCTGGGCATGCAGACCCTGTACGACCGGTACTTCTTGCATGTGGGCAAGAGCCGGATCGAGTTGCCCCAGGCGTTCTTCATGCGCGTTGCCATGGGACTGTCGCTCAACGAAATCGACCGGGAAGCCCGGGCCATCGAGTTCTACGAGGTGCTGTCGTCCTTCGACTTCATGTCCAGCACCCCCACGCTGTTCAACAGTGGCACCCTGCGCTCGCAACTCTCGAGTTGCTACCTCACCACCGTGCCGGACGATCTGGACGGGATCTACGAGTCGATCAAGGAAAACGCGCTGCTGTCCAAATTCGCAGGCGGCCTGGGCAACGATTGGACGCGGGTGCGAGCTCTGGGATCGCACATCAAGGGCACCAATGGTGAATCGCAAGGGGTGGTCCCCTTCCTGAAAGTGGTCAACGACACCGCGGTGGCCGTGAACCAGGGCGGCAAGCGCAAAGGCGCCGTGTGCACCTACCTCGAAACCTGGCACCTCGACATCGAAGAGTTCCTGGAATTGCGCAAAAACACAGGCGATGACCGCCGGCGTACGCACGACATGAACACCGCCAACTGGATTCCCGACCTGTTCATGAGGCGGGTCATGGAAAAAGGGAACTGGACCCTGTTTTCGCCCAACAGCGTGCCGGACCTGCACGACAAGTTCGGTTCGGAGTTCGAACGGTCCTATCTGGCCTACGAGGAGCGCGCAGCGCGGGGTGAGATCAAGCCCAGCCGCACCGTGCCGGCCACCGACCTGTGGCGCAAGATGCTCAGCATGCTGTTCGAGACCGGGCATCCCTGGATCACTTTCAAGGACGCCTGCAACGTGCGATCGCCGCAGCAGCATGTGGGCGTGGTGCATTCGAGCAACCTCTGCACGGAAATCACGCTGAACACCAGCGATACCGAAACCGCGGTCTGCAACCTGGGTTCCGTCAATCTGCTGCAACACCTGCGTGATGGCCAGATCGACCACGCGAAGTTGCAGAAGACCGTGACCACGGCCATGCGCATGCTCGACAACGTGATCGACATCAACTATTACGCGGTGAAGAAGGCTCGCGACTCCAATTTGCGCCACCGCCCGGTCGGACTGGGTGTGATGGCCTTCCAGGACAGCCTGTACCAGCTTCGCATTCCCTACGCAAGCACGGCGGCCACAGAATTCGCCGATCGGTCGATGGAGGCCATCTGCTACTACGCCTACTGGGCGTCCACCGAACTGGCGCGTGAGCGGGGTCGCTACTCCTCGTACAAGGGATCGCTCTGGGACCAGGGCGTGCTGCCCATGGACACGCTGGACATGCTGGCCACCCAACGCGGCGGCTATGTCGAGGTGGACCGCTCCTCCAGCCTGGACTGGGACGCCCTGCGCCGCAAGATCGCAGCCGATGGCATGCGCAACTCCAACTGCGTGGCCATCGCGCCCACCGCGACCATTTCCAACATCATCGGAGTGGACGCCTCCATCGAACCCTGCTTCGGCAACCTGTCGGTCAAGTCAAACCTGTCGGGTGAGTTCACCGTCATCAACGCCTACCTGGTGCGCGATCTCAAGCGTCTGGGTCTGTGGGATGACGTGATGGTCATGGACCTCAAACATTTCGACGGATCGCTGACGCCGATCGACCGCGTACCGGCAGACATCAAGGCCTTGTACGCCACCGCCTTCGAGGTTGAAACCCACTGGCTGGTGGAGGCCGCAGCTCGGCGTCAGAAGTGGATCGATCAGGCCCAGTCGCTGAATATCTACATGGCGGGCGCCTCCGGCAAGAAACTGGACGAGACCTACAAGCTGGCCTGGTTGCGGGGCCTCAAGACCACCTACTACCTGCGCACCGTATCCGCCACCCACGCCGAGAAGTCCACGGTATCGACCGGCCGCATGAATGCCGTGTCCTCCGGTCCGGCGTTGGGCGGATCGGTTGGAAGCAGCGCGCTGGATGCCGTAGCCGCTGCGGCGCGCGCGCAGATGGCCAGCGGCCCCGCCACCGATATCAAGTTCTGTGGCGTGGACGACCCCACCTGCGAAGCCTGCCAGTGACCATGCGCCCAAACGGAAAGCGATTCTTCGATGCCCCTTCCGATGCGAACGTACAACGTGGCATCTGAGGTACACGTGTCTGGATCGCGCGGCGCTTTGCAATCCGAAACAAGCCTTTCATAATTCAAGGGTACGCAAACATGTTGACCTGGGAAGAAGACACCAAAACGCCCGCACGGGGACTGCCCGTTGGTGCGTCCATCCAGCGCCCTGAGCCCATGCTGTCCATGGAAGCAGCACTGCATCGTCCGGTCACGAAGCCCCAGAGCCCCGAAGCCAGAAGCGCTTCCAGCCCGTCGCCGGTCTCCACGCACCGCGTCAAGGCATCCGACAAGCGCATCATCAACGGCAAGACCGATGTCAACCAGCTGGTGCCGTTCAAGTACAAGTGGGCCTGGGAGAAGTACCTGGCCACCTGCGCCAACCACTGGATGCCGCAAGAGGTCAACATGACCCGCGACATCGCATTGTGGAAGGATCCGAACGGTCTGAGCGAAGACGAGCGACGCATCATCAAGCGCAATCTCGGGTTTTTCGTGACTGCGGATTCGCTGGCGGCCAACAACATCGTGCTGGGCACCTACCGGCACATCACGGCCCCCGAATGCCGGCAATTCCTGTTGCGACAGGCTTTCGAGGAAGCAATCCACACCCACGCCTACCAGTACATCGTCGAGTCCCTCGGACTGGACGAGAGTGAAATTTTCAACGCCTACCACGAAGTCCCGTCGATCCGGAACAAGGACGAGTTCCTGATCCCGTTCATCGACGCCATCATGGACCCCGGTTTCCATACTGGCACGCTCGAAGCAGACCAGACGCTCCTGAAGTCCCTCATCGTCTTTGCCTGTTTGATGGAGGGGTTGTTTTTCTATGTCGGGTTCACCCAGATCCTCGCACTGGGACGGCAGAACAAGATGACCGGAGCAGCGGAACAGTACCAGTACATCCTGCGTGACGAATCGATGCACTGCAATTTCGGCATCGACCTGATCAATCAGCTCAAACTGGAAAACCCCCAACTCTGGACCCCCAGCTTCAAGGCAGAGATCAAGGCGCTGTTTGAAAAAGCGGTGGAACTGGAGTACCGGTACGCAGAAGACACCATGCCCCGTGGCGTGCTGGGTCTGAATGCGTCGATGTTCAAGGGCTATCTGCGCTACATCGCCAATCGGCGGGCTACCCAGATTGGGCTTGAAGCGCTGTTCCCCAATGAAGAGAACCCGTTCCCCTGGATGAGTGAAATGATAGACCTCAAGAAGGAACGCAATTTCTTCGAAACCCGTGTCATCGAGTACCAGTCCGGCGGCGCGCTGTCCTGGGACTGACCCCCACGCATGACGTCACAACCTGCTGCCACGACACGGACACCTCACTGGCCGTTTTTCGTGGTCCCCCCATTCATGGTGCTGGGCAGCAGCCCAACGCCATGAGTCGCTTCTGGCGCTCCAACACGCTGGAAGTGCTCTTTCTACCTTGATCAAGGAGATGATGATGGCAACTGCAAAAACTCCGGCCAAAAAGGCCGCACCGGCCAAGAAGGCCGCAGCGCCGGCCAAGAAGGCCGCACCGGTAAAGAAGGCTGCTGCTCCGGCCAAGAAGGCTGCAGCACCCGCCAAGAAGGCCGCACCGGCGAAGAAGGCCGCTG
>VERU01000211.1 GCA_018882485.1 Rhodoferax sp.
GTCCAGCGCCTCACCCAGGCTGCGCGGCAGCGAATAGGCCGACAGGTAAGCGTCGCCCTTCATTTCCGGCTTGGGTTTGATCTTGTTCTTCAGGCCCAGATAGCCACAGGCCAGCGTCATGGCCAGCGCCACATAGGGGTTGGCATCGGCCCCGATGACCCGGTTTTCCACACGACGGGCCTCGGGCGACGACACCGGCGAGCGGATGCCGACCGTGCGGTTGTCGTATCCCCACTCGATGTTGATGGGGGCCGCCGTGTTGCGCGACAGCCTGCGGTAGCTGTTGACGTACGGAGCCACCAGCGCCATGGCTGCCGGAATGTAGCGCTGCAGTCCGCCGATGTAGTGGGCGAAGGCCTCCGACGGGGACCCGTCCGGGTTGCTGAAGATGTTGCGCCCGCTGGCCTTGTCGACGATGCTCTGGTGCACATGCATGGCGCTGCCGGGTTCGCTGGCGATCGGTTTGGCCATGAAGGTCGCGTACATGTCGTGCCGCAGGGCCGCCTCGCGCACCGTGCGCTTGAAGAAAAAGACCTCATCGGCCAGGCCCAGCGGCTCGGCATGGAAGAAATTGATCTCCATCTGTCCGGCGCCGACCTCGTGGATCAAGGTGTCCACGTTCAACTCCATCTTGTCGCTGTAATCGTAGATATCCTCAAACAGGGGGTCGAATTCGTTCACCGCGTCGATGCTGTAAGCCTGCCGCGAGGTCTCGGCGCGGCCGCTGCGGCCCACAGGCGCCCGCAGCAGGGTGTTAGGGTCGGTGTTGCGCGCTGTGAGGTAAAACTCGAGTTCGGGCGCCACGATGGGCTGCAGCCCTTCACTGGCGTACAGATCGCAGACCCGCCGGAGCACCGAGCGGGGGGCAAAGGGCACCAGTTGGCCCCGGTGGTCGAAGCAGTCATGGATCACCTGCGCCGTCGGATCGACGGCCCAGGGGACGATGCGCACCGTCGAGGGATCGGGACGCAACTGCATGTCACGATCGGTCGGGTCGATCACGTCGTAGTAGGGCCCACTCTCGGGGAACTCGCCGGTCACCCCCATCGCCACCACCGCCTGCGGCAGGCGCATGCCCCGGTCTTCGGTGAACTTCGCACGCGGCAGGATCTTGCCGCGCGCCACCCCGGTCAGGTCGGGCACCAGGCATTCCACCTCGGTCACGCGGCGCTCGTTGAGCCACTGCTCCAGATCGTTGAAGTTCATGCTTATTCGGTCGTTCATATCGTCTGCTCCGGACCGTCTCCGGCGGTCGCTTCGGGATGACCGGCGGCCTGCGCGCCGGCCCGGGTCAGTTTATCCGGGCCGCCAGCGGCCCGATACGGGATCAACCCAGGGCATCCCGCAGGCGGTACCAGGCCATGCCCAGAGCCAGCACCGGCGTGCGCCATCGCACCCCGCCCGGAAAGTCGAGGTGCCGGATGCGGGCCAGCACATCAAAACGGTCGGCCTGGGCGGTCACCGCCTCGGCAACCAGGCAACCGGCCAGCCCGGTCAGGGCCACGCCATGGCCGCTGAATCCCTGGACATGGTACAGATTGGCATCCAGTCGCCCGAAATCCGGCGCCCGGTTCATGCTGATGTCGACGAAGCCTCCCCAGAGCCGGCGCAGGGGTACACCGGCCAATTCCGGAAAGACCTGGGCCATGCGCGCCGCCATGCGTTCCCGCAGGCGCGCCGGCGTGCGGGTGCTGTAGCTCACTCGCCCGCCAAACAGCAGACACCCCTGGGCATCGAATCGGAAGTAGTCCAGCACAAAATTGTTGTCGCAGACCGCCGCACCCGACGGAATCAGGCGCTGGCGCAGCGCTTCGGGCAGGGGGTCGGTGGCCGCGATGTAGGTCCCCACCGGCATGATGCGCGGCACCAGTTCGGGCGCAACCCCTGGCCCCCACTCGGCCAGGGTGCAGTTCCCCGCCAGCACACCGAAATCGGCCGTCACCGACCCGGATGCGGTGCGGGCGACCACACGGGGGCCGCGCACCAGCTGCGTCACGGCGGAACGCTCGAAGATGCGCACACCCAGCTTGCGGGCTGCCCGGGCCAGCCCCAGGCCGTACTTCAGGGGATGCAGATGGCCCGAGACCCGTTCGTAGGCACTGGCCGAATAACGCGGGCTGTCGATGTGCTGACGCACCTGCGGGCCCATAGCCCATTCGACCTCCAGCCCGTAGCCTCGCCGGAGGGCGAGCATCTCCGCTTGCAGCCGACGGGCTTTGCGAGGCGACTCGGCCACATACAGGTAACCGTGGGACCGCTCGCAGGCGATCCCATGCCGGGCAATGCGCTCGTCGATCAGCCGCAACCCTTCCAGCGACATATCCCAGGCCGCTCGGGCACCCGCGATCCCGATCTGGCGCTCCAGCAGCCCCTGGCCGCAGGCGTAGCCGACGATGGCCTGTCCGCCGTTGCGACCCGAGGCCGCGCCACACAGACGGCCCGCTTCCAGCAACACCACGCGCAGCCCCCGTTGCGCCAGCTCGATCGCCGCCGACAGCCCGGCAAATCCCCCGCCGACCACCACCACATCGGTCACCAGGTCCTGCGCCAGCGGCTCGTCCGGGGGGTCGCGGGTCACCCCCAGCTCGTAGTGGTTCTCGCGCGCCAGGTCGGCGTCGATATTCAGCAGGACACTCACGATGCCGTCCCGGTGGATGGGCGGTCGGCGGCGTTCTGCCGCGCCTGCACCAGCCGCCGTGCCTGGGCGCTGAGGTAGGTCCAGACCAGGTTGGCCGCCACCTGGGAGGTGAGCTCGGCATGGTCGTAGGCGGGCGCCACCTCCACGCAGTCCATGCCCACCAGGTTCAGGTCGGTGAACGCCTCCAGCAGGGTGAGCAGCTGGGTGCTGCTCAGACCACCCGGCTCCGGGGTCCCGGTGCCGGGCGCAAACGCCGGGTCCAGACAGTCGATGTCGAGGGTCAGGTAACAGGGAGTCCGACCGATCCGGTGGCGCACCGCATCGATCACGGGCTGCAGCCCGGGCCCGTCCAGACCACGCAGTGCGCGCGCGGTCACGATCTGCCCCCCCTGCTGCTGCACAAAATCCCGTGCGGCCCGATCACCGCTGGAGCGCAGGCCGATCTGCACGGTCTGCGTTGCCACGACCAGTCCCTGCTCGATGGCCTCCCGGGTCCAGGTGCCATGACCCGACGGCTCGCCGAAGTGGTCTTCCCAGGTATCGCAATGGGCATCGAAATGCAGCAGCGCGAGCGGTCCGTGGCGGGCCTGTGCCGCCCGCAACAAGGGCAAGGTGATCGAATGGTCTCCACCCAGGAAGACGCAATGGTGACGCGCCATCAGGGGCGCCGCCTGCGCCTCGATGGCCCGACGGACGGCGTCCAGACCGCTGGCGTTAGGCAGGCGCAGGTCGAGCGCATCCCCCAGCCAACCCAGGGGGGAGACATCGAACCAGGGATGGATGCCGTCGCACAGCATCAGGCTGGCGCGGCGGATGTCCTGAGGCCCGAAACGTGCACCGCTGCGGTGCGTGACCGCACCGTCAAACGGCACCCCGACCACCGCCAGCGGGTGGTCCTGCAGAACCGGCGCACCCATAAAGCGGTTGCCATTGCTGGCGTATGCGAAGTCACCTACACCCACGGATATTCTCCAGGCAGTGGCCGCCAGCCCCCGTACGCAGGCACCGAGGCTTCCCGTTCAGCAGGCCAAATGGTGCATGATAGACGCCTGCATCAGCCGTTCCATGGTGCAGCGCAACCCCTGCATTCCCACCCCATGCCCCAGCCCGGCAACCCGGTCACTGACCATCCGTCTCCCTGGAAGTCCTACCTGCTGCTGGCGACCAGCATGGCGCTGGTCGGCAGTTACGTGGCGCTGGCCAAGCCGCTGACGGTGATGATGCCGGTGCTGCTGCTGGCCTGGCTGCGGTTTGCCATCGGCGCGGTAGCCATGCTGGGTTGGCTGCGGCGCCCCCACGACGAACCCGCCATGGACCGCCGCCTGATGGCGCTGGTGTTCGTTGAATCCCTGTTGGGCAATGTGCTGTTCTCGTTGTTCATGCTGCTGGGCGTACGCCTGACCAGCGCCGTTTCGGCCGGCGTGATCCTGGCCGGCATCCCCGCGGCCGTCGCCGTGTTCAGCTGGATCTTTCTGAGCGAACGCATCGGCGGGCGGGTCGTGGCGGCGATCGCCTGTGCGGCCCTGGGCATGGCCTTTCTATCGCTATCTAATCAGGAGCAAGGAATCCAATACCAGCAAGGGATTTCTGGCGATTTCAACCCCAAAAATGCATGGCTGGGCAACCTGCTGGTGTTCGGGGCCGTGCTGTGCGAGGCCGCCTACGCCGTGATCGGCAAGCGGCTCAGTGCCTCGCTCAGCCCCAAGCGCATCAGCGCCCTCATCAACCTGTGGGGTCTGGCGCTGTGCACCGTGCCGGGCGTCTGGGCCGCCCTGCACTACGACTTTGGCCGCCTGCAGGCCGGTCACTGGGCCCTGTTGCTGTTCTACGGACTGGCAGCCAGCGTGGGCACCGTCTGGCTCTGGATGACGGGCCTGCGAGCGGTCCCGGCGGCCCGGGCCGGGGTGTTCACCGTGATGTTGCCGGTTTCGGCCGCCTTGATCGGGGTGCTGTTTCTGGGTGAACGCCTGTCCGGTCTGCAGGGGCTGGCCTTCGGGCTGGCCCTGCTGGGCGTGCTGTTGGCCACACTGCCGGCGGGCCCGCCGGAGAGCGCGGTCAGTCCAGCCGAACCGCGCTGACCACGATACCGTCTTCGTCGGCATACAGCCAGTCGCCCGGCTGGATGCGCACACCCTGCAATTGCACTGGCAGGTCGCGCTGCCCCTGGTTGCGCTTGTCCGTGGGCAGCGGCAGGCTGGCCAAAGCCCGCACCCCCAGAGGCAGGCCGTGCAGTTCGGCCACATCGCGCACACAGCCATCGATCACCACCCCCGCCCAGCCATTGCGCACGGCCGCCACCGCGAGGTTGCCTCCCAGCAAGGCCCGCCGCAGCGATGCGCCACCGTCGACCACCAGCACCCGGCTGACCGGGCCGGCAGGTGTATCCAGCAGCCCGCTTTCATCCAGCGCCGCCTTGACCAGCGAGTTGTCCTCAAAGCACTTGACGGTGGACACCGGTCCGCCAAAGCGGACCTGGCCGCCAAACGAACGGAACACCGGCGGCAGCACACGGAACGTGTCACCCGCTTCCCCCTTGTGGGCGTCGCAGAGGTCGGATGTGGCGGGAATTCGGGTCATGGCGGGCATCGGGGTGAAG
>VERU01000212.1 GCA_018882485.1 Rhodoferax sp.
CGTCAAATGGCTGGCGCCGGTCACCTTCGAGAACTACACCCGGCTGTGGATCGACAAGGCCTTCTATCGCAACTTTCTCAACACCGCCATCGTCACTGTGGGGACGGTGGGCGTGTCGCTCACCGTGGGCTGCCTCGCGGGGTACGCGCTGTCGCGCTACCGCGGGTCGCTGGGCTTCTGGCTGCTCCTGGTGGCCCTGGTGTTCCGCTCGCTGCCGCATTCGACGCTGCTGCCTTCGTTCTACGTGATGTTCGATGCCGTCGGCATCCGCAACGAGTACTTCACCCTGATCCTGGTGCTGGTGGCCATCAATCAGCCCTTCACGATCTGGATGTTGCGGTCGTTCTTCGTCAACATCCCGCAGGAACTCGACGAGGCCGCGCTGGTGGACGGTTGCACCCGGGGCCAGGCTTTCCGCCGCGTCATCATCCCGGTCATGTGGCCCGGGGTCATCACCACCGGCCTCTTCAGCTTTCTGCTGGCCTACAACGATTTCCTGCTCAGCGCCTCGCTGGTCAATGCCGAGAAGCTCACCATGCCGGCGGCCATCGCCAACGCCATCTCGGCCGACAGCGAGGCCTTCCTCATGCAGGGGGTGGCGGGCGCGGTCAGCATCACCATCCCCCTGATCATCCTGGTGCTGGTGTTCCAGCGGCAGATCGTCTCCGGCCTGACCCAGGGGGCGGTCAAGGGCTGATGCCCGCGCCGTCGTCGCAGAGTGTGCCCATGACTCCAGCCATGACTCCAGCCATGACGCCAGCCAACTTGCCCGCCACGCCCGTCGACAACACCGCGGCCAAGCAGGCGGTGCGGGACTGGTGGGCTGCGCTGGACAGCCCGGAACAGGCCGTCGCCGAGGCCGCCACCCGCGCCTTGCTGCACGCCGACGTGCGGTTTCACGGTCACGACCCGGTCGGCAGCCTGCAGGGCGTCGATGGCTTTCTGGATGGCTTCTGGCGACCCTTGCGTGCCGCCTTCCCCGACCTGCGCCGCCAGCCCCATCTGCTCATGGGCGGCGCGTCGCATGGCCGGCGCGACGGCGATGCCAGCCGCGACGGCCGGCACTGGGTCAGCGGTATGGGCCTGCTGAATGGCCGTTTTCAGGCCGATTACCTGGGTATCCCCGCCACCGGCCAGCCGGTGAGCCTGCGCTGGGGCGAGTTCTGCCGCATCGATCAGGGGCGGGTGGTCGAGATCTACTTCCTGATCGATCTGATCGATCTGCTGCAGCAGATCGGCATGGCCGTGCTCCCGCCCGCGCGTGGCGTCGATGGCCTCTGGCCTGCCCCGAGGGCTGCGGACGGTCTGATGCTCGGACCGCAGGACGAGGCGCTCACCCGGCACAGCCTGGACCACATCTGGCGCTTTCTCTACCAGGGCCTGAACCGCTACGACCAGACCAGCCTGCGCAGCATGGGCATGGCCGACTGGTTCCACCCCCGGGTGCACTGGTACGGCCCCGGCGGCATCGGCGCCTGCCTGGACTTCCCGGCCTTCGAGACGCTGCACCAGCAGCCCTGGCTGGTGGCCTTTCCCGACCGCTCGGTGCAGGACCTCGATGCCCTGATCGCCGAAGGACCCTACAGCGGCGCGCCGGGTTGGGCGGGTGTCGTCGCCACCCACAGCGGCGCGTACCTGGGATGCCCGCCAACCGGTCGGCGCATCGTGGTCAATGGCATGGACTGGTGGAAGCGGGAAGGCGAGGTCTACACCGAAAACTGGGTGTTTGTGGACATGGTGCACCTGTTCCGTCAGTTCGGGGTGGACCTGCTGGCGCGGGCCCTCGAGTTCGACGGTGCCCGGTCCGGTGTGGTTCCCGAGACATTCACATGAAGCCGACCCTGCTGCTCCTGCCCGGCACCCTGTGCGACGGACGGGTGTTCCAGCGCCAATGCCGGGCGCTGCGTCAGGTGGCCGACCTGCGCCCGGTGGATTACGCACACCTGGACGCGGCCGGTGCCTGGCTCGATCGCTTGCTGGGCGCGCTGCCCGAACGCTTTTCGGTCGCCGGTTTCTCGCTCGGGGGGCTGTGGGCGCTGGAGCTGCTGCGCCGCGCGCCGCAGCGCATCGAGCGGCTGGCCCTGATCGCCAGCAACGCCCGGGCGGCCTCCATCCGGGCCCGCCGGCGCAGTGCCAGTCAGTGGCGCCTGTGGCGCCGCCAGGGCCCGGCGGCTGTTGCCGGCCAGGCCAAGCCGGTGTACTTCCACCATCCGGCGCAGCGCCGGCGCCATGGCGCACTGGTACGTCAGATGGCCCGCGCGACCCCGGCCCAGGCCGCTCGCGCCGAATTTCGCTGGGCCGCCAGCCGGCCCGACGGCCTGCCCGCCCTGCAGGCCCACGCCGGTTCGCTGCTGCTGGTCAGCGGCGCGCAGGACCGGCTGTGCCCCCCTGCCTGGCAGCGCGAAATGGTGCGTGCCCGCCCCGATGCCCGGTGGCTGGAGCTGCCCCGAGTCGGGCATTTCGTTCCCTTCGAGGCACCCGGCCGCCTCAGTGCCGCGCTGCGGCAGTGGTTGCAGACCTGAGCCCGGCCGACCTGCCGCCCGCATACCCTATCCTGTCTTCTGGCCTCACCGCCTCACCCCCCCATGATGACCGACGCCGAATTCCTAGCCCGCTTCATCCCGTTTTCCAGCCTGCGCTACAGCACCGAGGCCTTCATCGACTACCGCATCCCCGGCTGTGCACCCAAGAAGAATTACGCCCTCATCGGCCCCGGGGTGTCGCAGAACCCGAACCAGCCCGTGAGCCTGCGCGAGAAGCATGGTTTCCAGGTGGGCGGGGTGGCCATGCCGCCGGGCAAGACCAACCCGCCGCACATGCACTTCACGGCCGAAGTCTTCATCTGCACCCGCAGCCATTGGGACCTGCACTGGGGCTTCAACCCCGATCCGCTCAAGGCCACCATCGGCCCGGGTGACATCGCCAGTCTGCCCACCTGGATCTACCGGGGTTTCCAGAACGTGGGCGACCAGGAGGGCTTCATGTTCACGGCGCTCGGGCGCGATGACACCGGCGGCATCCTCTGGGGCCCGCAGACGCTGGAGGCCGCCCGGGAGCAGGGCGTGCACCTCACCGAGGACTACCAGATCGTCGACGAGCAACTGGGCCAGCGCTGGGACGAGGCCACCATGCGCCGGCTGCAACCCATGACGCCCCAGGAAATCGCCGACCTGCGGCGCTGGAGTCCGGCCGAGATGGCGCAGCGCGTGGTGCGGCACGCCGACCTGCGCTGGTCGCCCCGGGCGTTGCTGGGGGCGGCCCTCCCGGGCGGTGGCGCCGAACTCGCGCCAGTGATCGGTCTGGGCATCACCGAAGACCGCGACCACCTCGCGCCGGTGGCCAACGCCCATGGCTTTTCCATCGAGTGGCTGCGCATCCCGGCCGGTGGCCAGGTGCCCGCCCACCGCCTGGACTGTCAGCAGGTGCTCACCGTGTACCGTGGCAGCCTGCAGATTCAGGTATCAAATACGCCTCCAGGCCCTATGGAATATAGATTTTCAGCTACTGAAATCGTAGCAACAGGCGGCCCGGATCATTGGGACAGCTACGCCATGCCAGCCCAGGCCTGGCGGCGTCTGTCCAACCCGGGCGACACCGAAACCGAGGTGCTGCTCATGACCCCCGGCGACGGCCGCAAGCGCATCGAGTGGGCGCCAGCGGTGGTGCAGGCCGCCGCCGCCGCCGGCCATGCCATCGACGCCGACGGCTACCTCGCCCCCAAACGCTACACCGACAGGTCCCAACGATGAAAGCTTCCCGCATCCTGACCACCCACGTCGGCAGCCTGCCGCGGCCCGAACGGGTGGTGACCCAGCTGTTTGCCCAGGACAGCGGCATGGCCTACGAGCCGGCTGAATTCGACCGGGTCATGCGCGAAGAGGTCGATGCCGTGGTGGCCCGCCAGGCCCAGGTCCTGGTCGATGTGGTGAGCGACGGCGAGATGAGCAAGATCTCCTACGCCACCTACATCCGCCACCGGCTGAGCGGGTTCGAGCTGGGCGAAATGCCCCGCGCCACCCCCCGCGACCTGGACGACTTTCCCGACTTCAAGGAGCGGCTGGCCCGGCTGGGCGCCACCCCCAAGTACCAGCGCCCCATCTGCACCGGCCCCATCGCCGTGCGGGACCTGGGGGGCCTGCACCAGGACATCGCCAATCTGCAGGGCGCGCTCCAGCGGGCGGCCCAGGGCGCCCACGCCCCGGTCCGGGCTTTCATGAACAGCGCCTCGCCCGGGGTGATCGCCGTGTTCCAGCCCAACCGGTATTACGCCAGCCAGGAGCAGTACCTGCAGGCTCTGGCCGAGGCCATGAGCACCGAATACGAGACCATCGTGGCCGCCGGGCTGGACCTGCAGATCGACGCGCCCGACCTGGCCATGGGCCGGCACATCCGCTTCCGGGATGCCGATGAAGCCGAATTCCTGCGCAACGCCCACCTGCAGGTCGATGCCCTGAACCATGCCCTGCGCAACATCCCGGCCGAGCGCATCCGCATGCACGTCTGCTGGGGCAATTACGAGGGACCGCACCATTTCGACATCGGGCTGGACCGCATCCTGCCGGTGGTGCTGCGGGCCAAACCCGCCACCCTGCTGTTCGAGGGTGCCAACCCCCGTCATGCGCACGAGTGGGAGGTCTGGGCCCAGGCCGCCGGGCAGGGCCTGATTCCGCAGGACAAGATCCTGGCCCCGGGTGTGCTCGACAGCGTCAACAACTTCATCGAACACCCGCGCCTGGTGGCGCAGCGCCTGCTCACCTACGCCAGCATCGTGGGCCGCGAGCGCGTCATGGCCGCCACCGACTGCGGCTTCGGCACCTTTGCCGGATTCGGCGCCATCCATCCGCCCATCGCCTACGCCAAGCTGGCCAGCATGGCCGAAGGTGCCAGAATGGCGAGCGAAGAACTCTGGAAAAGCCCATGAACGACGCCCACGCCCCCCTGGACACCCGGCTGCACGCCATGATGCGCGGCGGCGCGCTGTTTCGCTGCATCTTCAACGGCATCCCCTCGCCGGCGCTGGTGGAAATGTGTGCATTTGCCGGGTTCGACGCGGTGCTGATCGACAACGAGCACGGCAGCAGCAGCTTCGAGAGCACCGAGAACATGCTGCGTGCCGCGCGGGCCAGCGGTGTGCCGGCGCTGGTGCGCTGCCTGGAACAGGACATCGCCCGCACGCTGGACCTGGGGCCCTCGGGGGTGCAGATTCCCATGGTCAGCACTGCCGAGCAC
>VERU01000213.1 GCA_018882485.1 Rhodoferax sp.
GATCGAGGCGGATCGCCTTCGTGCCGAGCGCAATGCCAACGCCAAGGCGGTGGGCATGGCCAAGGGCAAGGGCGAGGATGCGAGCGAGCTTTTGAGGCGCGGCGAGGCACTGACGCACGCGTTGACGGCTGCCGAAGCCGCACTCAACGCAGTTCAAGCGGAGTCCGATGCTTGGGCGCTAGGCTTGCCGAACTTGTTGCATGAGTCGGTGCCTGAGGGGCGGGATGAAAGCGCCAACCTCGAAGTGCGTCGGCACGGAACACCGCGGCACTTCGATTTCACGCCGCTCGATCATGCCGATCTCGGTGCCAAGCTCGGTCTCGATTTCGAGGCGGCAGCGCGCATCTCGGGTGCGCGCTTCTCGGTGCTGCGCGGCGGTGTTGCGCGGCTGCACCGTGCGCTGGCGCAGTTCATGCTCGACCTGCATACCGGCGAGCACGGCTACCAGGAAATCTACGCTCCGTATCTCGTAGCTGCTGCGGCGCTCGAGGGAACGGGGCAGTTGCCGAAATTCGAGCAGGACCTCTTCGCACTCAAAGGCGAGCGTGAGCTCTACCTGATTCCGACCGCCGAAGTGCCGGTCACCAATCTCGTGCGCGAGCAGATCGTCTCGCCCGAGCAACTGCCGATGCGCTACGTGGCGCACACACCGTGCTTTCGCTCTGAGGCGGGCGCTGCAGGCAAGGACACGCGCGGCATGATCCGCCAGCACCAGTTCGACAAGGTCGAGCTCGTGCACATCGTCAAGCCGGCCGATTCGTATGCGGCTCTCGAATTGTTGACCTCGCATGCCGAGGAGGTGCTCAAGCGCCTCGAGCTGCCTTACCGGGTGCTTGCGCTGTGCGCTGGTGACATCGGCTTCGGCAGCACCAAGACCTACGATCTCGAAGTGTGGCTGCCGGGGCAGGGCAAGTACCGCGAGATCTCCTCCTGCAGCAACTGCGAAGCCTTTCAGGCGCGTCGTATGCAGGCTCGCTGGCGTAACCCGGAGACAGGGAAACCCGAGCCGCTGCACACCCTGAACGGCTCAGGCATCGCGGTCGGTCGCGCCATGGTCGCCGTGCTCGAGAACTACCAGAACGCCGACGGGTCGGTCACGGTGCCGGCGGCGCTGCGTCCCTATCTGGGCGGGCTGGAGCGCATCGCCGCGCCGCAGGCCTGAGCGCGCGGCGGCGGCACTGGCCGCCGACCGGTCTACAATGAAAGCCTCACCGGGGGTGTCCGCGCAGGCGGACTGAGAAATACCCCACACACCTGATCTGGGTCATGCCAGCGTAGGGAGCGTGAAGCTGCACGATCCGCCCTTCCGGGCTTTCCTGACAGGCGCGCCCCGAGCCGGCGCAAAGCAAGGAGAGCATCGATGAAGAGGCGGATTTTTTGTGGCTGGATGGGTGCTGCGGCGCTGTCCGGCGGGGCTGGCCTGTCGCACGCGGCGGACCAGGAGTTGAGGGTGCTGGCCCACAGCTCGTTTTCCCTGCCCAAGACGCTGCTCGCGCAGTTCGAGAGCCAGGCCGGCATCAAGCCGGTGGTGATCAAGGCCGGCGACGCCGGCGAGATGCTCAACAAGCTGATCCTGACCCGCGCCCAGCCGATCGCCGATGTGGTGTTCGGCATCGACAACGCGCTGGCCGCCAAGGCCCAGGCGGCGCAGGTGCTCGATCCCTATCCCGATGCCGCCCTGCAGGGCCCCGATGCGCTGCGCCTGGGCGGTGGCCTGGTGCCGGTGGACTACGGGTACGTCAACCTAAACTACGACCGCGTCTGGGTCGCCCGCAGCGGGGTGCCCCTGCCCCGCACCCTGGAAGACCTGACGCGACCGGCCTACCGCGACTGGCTGGTGGTGCAGAACCCGGCCACGTCCAGCCCGGGGTATGCCTTCCTGCTGGCCACCATTGCGGGCCTGGGAGAGGAGGCCGCCTTCGACTGGTGGGCCCGGATGCGCGCCAACGGCCTGAAGGTGGCCAAGGGCTGGAGCGAGGCCTACTACACCGACTTCAGCCGCAACGGCGGCAAGTACCCGGTGGTGGTGAGCTACGCCACCAGCCCGGCCGCCGAGCTGTTCTATGCCAAGGACAAGCCCGCCGAATCGCCCACTGCGAATCTGCTGGTGCCCGGCGGCGTGTTCCGCCAGGTGGAGGGGGTGGCCCTGGTCAGGGGTGGCGGGCAGCGCGCGGCGGCGATCCGCTTCATCGAGTTCCTGCGCTCGCCGGCCGTGCAGGAGGGCCTGCAGACGGCCATGTGGATGTATCCGGCGCAACCCGGGGTGAACCGGGTGGAGGCGCTGCGCCTGGCAGCGGAGCCGGCGCGCCATGACACACCGTCTCCCGAGCAGATCGCCACCCACGGTGCGCAATGGGTCAGCCGCTGGACCCAGGTGGTGCTGCGCTGACCATGCGCCGCCCCGCGGACTCGCCGTCACCCGACCGGGCCCTGTGGCTCGGTCTGCTGCCGCTGGGACTGCTGGCGCTGCTGGTGGTGGCGCCGCTGCTGCGCCTGCTCTGGCAGGGTTGGGGCGGGCCGGGGCTGGAGTCAGGGACCGGCCTGCCGGCGCCGTCGCCCTGGGCCGTGCTGCAGGACGACTACCTGCGCTGGCGGCTGGTGTGGTCGCTGGCGCAGGCCCTGGCCACCTGCGTGGCCGCCTCGCTGCTGGGGCTGCCGCTGGCCTGGGTGCTGGCGCGGCTGGAGTTTCCCGGCCGGGCGGCGGCGCTGCGTCTGCTGATGCTGCCCTTTGTGGTGCCCACGCTGGTGGCGGCCATCGGTGTAATGGGAATGTGGGGCGCGCAGGGCTGGCTTGGCGGCCTGACTGGCCTGGATCTGCAGGGCACGCCGGCGTTGCTGCTGCTGGGCAACCTGTTCTTCAACCTGTGCCTGGTGGTGCGGGCCGGGGCCGAGGCGCTGGAGCGGGTGGATGCCCGCCAGCTGGCGGCCGCTCGCACCCTGGGGGCCACGCCCTGGCGGGCCTTTTGGCGCATCGAGTGGCCCACCATCGCGCCCGCGCTGGCCGCCAGCCTGTGCCTGGTGTTCCTGTACTGTTTTTCCGGTTTCGGGCTGGCGCTGGTGCTGGGTGGGCAGCGCCATGCCACGGTGGAGGTCGAGATCTATCGCCTGGTGGCGCACGAACTGCGCCTGGGCGAGGCGGGTGCCCTGGCCGCCGTGGCCGTGCTGGTGACCGGCGCGGCGGCCTGCGCCCATGCCGTGCTGGCCCACCGCCTGGCCGTGCCCTTGCGGGTGGAGCCGGTGCCGCGCCGCAGGCCCCGGGGCGGGCTGGCATGGCTGGCGCTGCTGGCGACCGCCAGCGTGCTGCTGGTGTGCTGCGCGCTGCCCCTGTTCACCCTGCTGGCGCAGGCCCTGCTGGCCGGGCCGGCGGCCTGGGCCGTGCTGCTCGAGCCCGAGACCCTGTCCGCCCTGTGGAACACCTTGCGGTTCTCGGGCGTGGCGCTGGTTCTGGCGACGCTGCTAGGGCTGCTGCATGCCCTGTCGGCGCGGCGCCGGGTGTTGTGGCGGGCGGCGAGCTTCCTGCCCTTCGTGGTGTCGCCCGTGAGCGTGGCCTTCGGGCTGCTGCTGCTGCTGCCGGCCTGGACGGCCAGTCTCTGGCTGTTGCTGGGCGCCTATGCGGTGCTGGCCTATCCCTTCGTGGCCCAGTCGGTGGCCGCTGGTCTGGACAGTCAGCCCGCCAGCCTGGCGCAGGCGGCACGCACCCTCGGCGCGACTCCGTGGCGCAGCTTCTGGCGGGTCACGCTGCCTCTGCTGCGGCCGGCGCTGCGGCGCGGCATGGCCTTTGCCGCCGCCACCGCCGTGGGCGAGTTCGCGGTGACGCTCTTTCTTTCACGCCCGGAGTGGGCCACCCTCAGCACCCTGGTGTACGAGCGCCTCGGTCGGCCGGGTGCGGCCAACCGCGACGCCGCCATCGTGCTGTCGGGTCTGCTGGTCGGCCTGGCGCTGCTGGTGTTCTGGCTGATCGAGCGACCCGGCCGGGATTCCGCCGTGGCGGTGGCCGGGGAGCTGCGCCATGGCTGAGGCCGCTGCGCTCCAGCTACGCGGCATCGCCAAGGGCTATGGCATGCGTCGCCTGGCCGACGGACTGGACCTGCAGGTCGCCGCGGGCCAGACCGTGGCGATCCTGGGGCCCTCGGGTTGCGGCAAGAGCACGCTGCTGAAGATCGTGGCCGGCCTGGAGCCGGCCGATGCCGGTCGCCTGTTCTTCGGGGAAGAGGACATCACCGCCTGGCCGCCCGAGCGCCGGGGCTTTGCCCTGATGTTCCAGGACTTTGCGCTGTTTCCCCATCTGGATGTGCTGGACAACGTGGCCTTCGGGCTGGTGGAGCAGCGGCTGTCGCGGCGCATGGCCCGTGCTCGGGCGGCTGAACTGCTGCGGCGCTTCGGGCTGCAGGCGCACACCCACCGTCGGGTCTGGACGCTGTCGGGCGGCGAGCAGCAGCGGGTGGCGCTGGCGCGGGCCCTGATCACCCAGCCGCGCGTGCTGCTGCTCGACGAGCCGTTCTCGGCGCTGGATGCGGCGCTCAAGGACACGCTGCGCGCCGAGTTCCGCCACCATATCGCGCAGGCGGGGATGGCAACGCTGCTGGTCACCCACGACGAGGCCGAGGCCCGGGCCATGGCCGGGGAGGGCTGGCGGCTCGACCAGGGCCGACTGTTGCGGGCCTGGTAGGGCCGGAACCGGATGATCGGATTGACGCCGCAGATGCTTCTGATTTGATAGCTGAAAAGCCATGATCCGCAAGGCTTGGAGGCCATTTTGACGGGTAGAATCGTGGGCTTTTCGAGGTTTGTTTCAAGGTCTGTTCTCATGTCGTCACCGCCCCGGCACCTGGTCGAAATCCACCCCGACACCCACGACGTGGTGCTGGAGCTGCTTGCCGCGGGCAAGGTTTCGCACGAGGTGCGCCCGGTCACCGAGGCCGAACTGCGCGCCGCCGACGAGATCTGGCTCACCTCCTCCTCCAAGGAAGTGCTTGCGGTGAACGCGCTCGACGGCAAACATCTGCAGAAATGGCAGACCAAGTCGCGCACGACCGAAATGCTCCCGTTGGGGACGGAGGGCAAGACCGTCACGCATTATCATTTGGCGCCGCGCGACTGGGACGACCTCCCCGGCGGCGAACAGAAGCTCTGCTACAACGAGATTCCCACCAAGGTGAACTGGCACTACGTGCGCTACGATTTCGATCTGCGCACGATGCG
>VERU01000634.1 GCA_018882485.1 Rhodoferax sp.
AATGTGTATAAGAGACAGCAGCAGGCCACCCCGGCCACGCACAGGGCGGCCGTGGCCGCGTTGGGCGAGAGGCCGAACGGCCGCTGGGCCGCGTCCGGGCGACCCGCCACCGGCGCCGCCACCGCCAGCTGCACCGGGGAGCGCCGGCGCATCAGCGGTGCCAGCGCGGCCATGCTGAACCCGCAGAACAGACCGAGTCCGAGGTAGGCCGACCGCCAGCCTGCGGTCTCGACAAAGTGCTGGATCAGCGGCGGCCAGACCGTGCCGGCCAGGTAGTTGCCACTGGCGCACACGGCCACCGCAATGCCCCGGCGACGGGTGAACCACAGGGCGATATCGGCCATCAGCGGCGCAAAGGTCAGCGAACTGCCCAGCAGCCCGATAAACAGCCCGTGCGCCAGCGCAAAACCCAGCATGTCGGTGCTGCGGCTGGCCAGCACGAAGCCCGTCCCGGTGCACAGCGCCGCGAGCAACAGAGGACGGAACAGACCCAGGCGATCGGCGGCGCGCCCCATGAACACCCCACCCAGGCCGAAACCGATCATCATCAGGGTGTAGGGCAAGGAGGCCTGTGCGCGCCCGACGCCGAAATCGGCCTGCACGGTGGGCAGCACCACGGCCACCACCCACATGCCGCAATTGCCGATGGTCATCAGCAGCAGCGCCACACCCAGACGAAACCACGCTGCGCCCGAGTCCACGCCACCGGCCACGGGTGCGGCAGGAGCCAGGGCAGGCGCTTGTACGGGCGAGGTCATAGGCAACGAGGAAGACGGAGCGGGGCGCAGGCCTACGCAAGGGACCCGCCCGCCATAACCGACCGTCGATCAAGTATAGGGGGGCTGTCCGCCGCAACCCGTCCCCCAGGTGCCCGCCGATGCGGGCTCATGGCCGTGGCAAGGCCAGGCGTTGCGCCACCGCCCAGGCCAACCACAGGCCCAGGCCACACAGGCTGCCGGTGGCCAGCCAGGTCCAGTGCCAGCCACCGGCCAACGCCGCCAGCCAGCCCACCAGGGGCGGCCCGAGAAACTGGCCCAGCGCCGACCACTGCTGCATCCAGCCGACCGTGGTGGCGACCGTGTCCTCGCCCGGAGCCAGACGCACCGCCAGAGAAAACAAGGTTCCAGGCACCAGCCCCCCCAAGGCCGAGAACATCAGCAGCCCGGCCAGCCGC
>VERU01000214.1 GCA_018882485.1 Rhodoferax sp.
CAACAGCTACGACCTCGGGGAGGACATCGAACTGAACGACGCCATCAACCGCATCCGCTTCGAGCACCCCGAGGTGCGCACGGTGGTCATGACGAGCGCCAAGGAGAAGGTGTTCTGCTCGGGCGCCAACATCTTCATGCTGGGCGTCTCGAGCCACGCCTGGAAGGTGAACTTCTGCAAGTTCACGAACGAGACGCGCAACGGCCTGGAGGATTCCTCCCGGTACAGCGGGCTGAAGTTCCTGGCCGCGGTCAACGGCGCCTGCGCCGGCGGCGGCTACGAGCTGGCCCTGGCCTGCGACGAGATCATCCTGGTGGACGACCGCTCCAGCGCCGTGAGCCTGCCCGAGGTGCCGCTGCTGGGCGTGCTGCCGGGCACCGGCGGCCTGACCCGCGTGACCGACAAGCGCCACGTGCGCCACGACCTGGCCGACCTCTTCTGCACGAGCGTGGAAGGCGTGCGCGGCCAGAAGGCCAAGGACTGGCGCCTGGTGGACGACATCGCCAAGCCCGCCCAGTTCGCCGACAAGGTGCAGCAGCGCGCGCTCGAACTCGCCGCCGGCAGCGACCGCCCGGCCGACGGCCGCGGCGTGGCCCTGCCCCCGGTTACCCGCAGCATCGAGGCCGACCGCCTCGTCTACCCGAACGTGACGGTGGACATCGACCGCGCCCGGCGCGTGGCCACCTTCACGGTGAAGGCCCCCGAAGGTGCGCAGCCCACCGACATCGCCGGCATCGAGGCCGCCGGTGCCGCGTGGTACCCGCTGGCGATGGCGCGTGAACTCGAGGACGCGATCCTCTCCATGCGCACCAACGAGCTCGACATCGGCACCTGGCTCATCAAGACGAGCGGCGACGCTGGCGCCGTGCTCGCGATGGACGCCACGCTGATGGCCCACCAGGGCCACTGGCTGGTGCGCGAGACGATCGGCCTGCTGCGCCGCACCTTCAGCCGCCTGGACGTGTCCTCGCGCAGCCTGTTCGCCCTGATCGAGCCGGGCTCCTGCTTCGCCGGTTCGTTCCTGGAGCTGGCCCTGGCCTGCGACCGCAGCTACCAGCTGGCCCTGCCCGATGACGCCGCCAAGGCCCCGGCCCTCACCGTGGGCGAGACCAATTTCGGCCTCTACCCCATGGCCACCGGCCAGAGCCGCCTGCAGCGTCGCTTCTACGACGAGCAGCCCGCGCTGGAAGCGGTGCGGGCCCGTGCCGGCCAGCCGCTGGATGGCGAAGCCGCCCTGTCCCTCGGCCTGGTGACCTCGGCCCCGGACGACATCGACTGGGCCGATGAAATCCGGATCGCGATCGAGGAGCGTGTGGCCATGTCGCCCGACGCCCTGACCGGCCTGGAGGCGAACCTGCGCTTCAACGGCCCCGAGAACATGTTCACCCGCATCTTTGGCCGGCTCACCGCCTGGCAGAACTGGATCTTCCAGCGTCCCAACGCCGTGGGCGAAAAGGGCGCTCTCAAGGTCTACGGCAAGGGCGACAAGGCCGCCTTCGACTGGAACCGCGTCTGATCCTGTCACCGAGTTGTGCGGCGCGATACCGGGTGGCGCGCCGCAACCGAAATCCCGCCCCCGCTTGAATGTCTGAAGGAGCACATCATGTCGAGCATCGATTACAGCGAGAAGATCCCCAACAACGTCAACCTGAACGAAGACCGCACGCTGCAGCGCGCGCTGGAGCAGTGGCAGCCCAACTACCTGAACTGGTGGAGCGACATGGGGCCGGACGGCTCGCAGAACTTCGACGTCTACCTGCGCACCGCCGTCAGCGTGGACCCGCAGGGCTGGGCCCAGTTCGGCCACGTCAAGATGCCCGACTACCGCTGGGGCATCTTCCTGAACCCGGCCGAGAAGGACCGCAAGATCCACTTCGGTGACCACATGGGCGAGGCCGCCTGGCAGGACGTGCCCGGTGAATACCGTGCCAACCTGCGTCGCATCATCGTGACCCAGGGCGACACCGAGCCCGCGTCGGTGGAGCAGCAGCGCCACCTGGGCCTGACCTGCCCCAGCCAGTACGACCTGCGCAACCTGTTCCAGGTCAACGTCGAGGAAGGCCGCCACCTGTGGGCCATGGTCTACCTGCTGCACAAGTATTTCGGACGCGACGGCCGCGAGGAAGGCGAAGCCCTGCTGGAGCGCCGCAGCGGACAGACCGACAACCCGCGCATCCTGGAAGCCTTCAATGAAGAAACGCCGGACTGGCTGAGCTTCTTCATGTTCACCTACTTCACCGACCGCGACGGCAAGTTCCAGCTGTGCGCACTGGCCGAATCGAGCTTCGACCCGCTGGCCCGCACCACCAAGTTCATGCTGACCGAAGAGGCGCACCACATGTTCGTGGGCGAATCGGGCGTGGGCCGTGTCATCAACCGCACCTGCCAGGTGATGAACCAGCTCAAGACCGATGATCCGGCCCAGCTGCGCGCCGCCGGCGTCATCGACCTGCCCACCATCCAGCGCTACCTGAACTTCCACTTCAGCGTCACCATCGACCTGTTCGGCGCCGACGAGTCCAGCAACGCCGCGACCTTCTACTCCACCGGTCTGAAGGGCCGCTACGAGGAAGGCAAGCGCACCGACGACCATGTGCTCAAGAGCCAGACCTATCGGGTGCTGGAAGTGCGCAACGGCCAGCTCGGCGAGCGCGAGGTGCCCATGCTCAACGCCCTCAACGAAGTGCTGCGCGACGACTACATCAAGGACAGCGTGGGTGGCGTGGAGCGCTGGAACAAGATCATCGAAAAGGCGGGCATTCCGGTGCGCCTGACGGTGCCGCACAAGGCGTTCCACCGCAACATCGGCCCGCTGCGCGAGGTCAAGGTGTCGCCCCAGGGCCAGGTGGTGTCCGATGCCGAATGGAAAGCCAAGGTCGACAGCTGGCTGCCCAGCGCCCAGGACCGCGCCTTCGTGGCCAGCCTGATGGGCCGTGTCGTCGAGCCCGGCAAGTTCGCCAACTGGATCGCGCCCCCGGTCATGGGCATCAACCGTCAGCCGGTAGACTTTGAGTACGTGCGCTTCAACTGAAGTCGGATCGCAACAGGAGACACAGCGCGGGAACCGGGGCGGCGGTTCCCTGCGCACAACAAGACAAACCGCCCGGAGCCCATCATGGACCTGTCCGATGCCGGGGTGATCAAGCAGCACCTCATCGACCCCGAAATTTGCATCCGCTGCAACACCTGTGAGGCGATCTGCCCGGTCGGGGCCATCACCCACGACAGCCGCAACTATGTGGTCGATGCGGCCAAGTGCAACCTTTGCATGGACTGCATCTCGCCCTGCCCCACCGGCTCCATCGACAACTGGCGCCTCATGCCGCGTGTGCGTGCCTACCCGGTGAGCGAGCAGCTGGCCTGGGACACCCTGCCGGGCGAACTGCCGGCCGAGGAACTGGCCGCTGCCGCCGAAGCCGGCGGCGCTGCGCAACCGGTGGTCGAGCCCGCTCCGGCCTCGCTGGTGGCCGCTGATCAGGGGCAGACCGCGTTCGACAGCGCCCGTTACGGGTCGGTCACCCCGCCCTGGTCGGCTGCCCACCCCTACACCAACCTGTACGGTCCCAAGTCGGCCGCCAAATCGGTCACGGCGACCGTGGCCGGCAATGTCCGGGTGACCGACGTCGGCCACGAATACGACACGCACCACATCGTGCTCGACTTCGGCAGCACCCCCTTTCCGGTGCTGGAGGGCCAGTCCATCGGCGTGCTGCCGCCCGGCACCGATGCACGCGGCCGGCCGCACCATGCGCGCCAGTATTCCGTGGCCAGTCCGCGCAATGGCGAGCGGCCCGGCTACAACAACCTGTCGCTCACCATCAAGCGCGTGCTGCAGGACCACCAGGGCGCCCCGGTGCGCGGCGTGGCGTCCAACTACATGTGCGACCTGAAGGTGGGCGACACGGTGGAGGTCATCGGGCCGTTCGGCGCGAGCTTCCTCATGCCCAACCACCCGCGCAGCCACATCGTCATGATCTGCACCGGCACCGGCAGCGCGCCCATGCGCGCCATGACCGAGTGGCGCCGCCGGCTGCGGGCCTCCGGCAAGTTCGAAGGCGGTCGGCTCATGCTGTTCTTCGGGGCCCGCACCAAGGAAGAACTGCCTTACTTCGGCCCGTTGCAGAACCTGCCCAAGGACTTCATCGACCTCAACCTCGCCTTCTCCCGCACCCCGGGCGCTCCCAAGCGCTATGTGCAGGACCTCATGCGCGAGCGCGCCGCCGATCTCGCAAGCCTGCTGGCCGACCCCGACAGCCACTTCTATGTCTGCGGCCTCAAGAGCATGGAAGAGGGCGTGGTGCTCGCCCTGCGCGATGTCGCGCAGCAGGCCGGCCTGAACTGGGACACCGTGGGCGCCGCCCTCAAGTCCCAGGGGCGGCTGCACCTGGAAACCTACTGAGCCTGCATCTCGATGCGTTTTGCCGACTTTGCGGTGGGCCAGGTCATCCACGCCGGACCCCACGCGGTCAGCGAGGCCGAGGTGCTGCAGTTCGCGTCGGCCTGGGATCCGCAGTGGTTCCACACCGATGCGGCGGCCGCTGCCCAGGGCCCGTTTGGCGGGCTGATTGCCAGCGGCTGGCACACCTGCGGTGTGGCGATGCGGCTGGTGGCCGATGCCGCGTTGCGGGGCTCCGAATCCTACGCCTCCCCCGGGCTGGCCTACGTCAAGTGGACGCATCCGGTGCGCCCGGGCGACCGCCTCTGGCTGCGCGCCACCGTGCTGGAGACCCGCTGCGCCCGCAGCCAGCCCACGCTGGGCATATTGCGCTGGCGCTGGCAGCTGACCAACCAGGACGACGTGCAGGTGCTGGATCTGGAGGCCACCAGCCTGTTTGATCTGGCCCGCAACGCCGTCCCGCCGACCTCTACCGAAACCCCGACCCCCGCATGAACCACGCCTACCTTTGCGATGCCTTGCGCACGCCCTTTGGCCGCTACGGCGGCGCCCTGTCCATGGTGCGCCCCGATGACCTGGGGGCGGTGCCGCTGCGCGCCCTGATGGCCCGCCATCCCGCGCTCGACTGGGCCGCGCTGGATGATGTGTACATGGGCTGCGCCAACCAGGCCGGCGAAGACAACCGCAACGTGGCGCGCATGAGCGCCCTGCTGGCCGGCCTGCCGGAATCGGTGGGGGGTGTCACCCTGAACCGGCTGTGCGGCTCCGGGCTGGAT
>VERU01000002.1 GCA_018882485.1 Rhodoferax sp.
CTCAACAAGGCCACCGGCACCCCCAGCAGCAAACCGACCAGGGTGGCGGCCAGCCCGAGTTGCAGCGTGGCCGGCACGCGCTGCGCAATCAGGTGGAGCACCGGTTCGCGGTTCTGGATGGAGACACCCAGATCTCCCGACACGGCGTTGCGCAACCAGGCGAAGTACTGCGTCATCACCGGCTGATCCAGCCCGAGACGCCGTACGGCGGCCTGCACCTGCTCCGGGGTGGCGTTCTCGCCGACGATCGCACCCACCGGGCTGCCGGGCACGGCGTAGATCATGGCCCAGATGCCCGTGGAAGCGATCAGCAGCACCGGCAACAGCTGCAGCAGCCGGCGCAGGATGAATCCGATCATCGTGCATCCCTCCTGGGCAACGCCAGCGCGCTGGCCTCTCGCGGGTCTTCCAGCAAGCGGGACAGGGCGCGCCCCAGGGTGTCCAGCGACAGGATGGTCAAGGTCAGGATCAGGCCAGGCAGCACCGCATAAGTGGGCGCATCGTGCAAAAAGGTCTTGCCAGTGCGCAGCATCTCACCCCAGCTGGGGGTCGGTGGCGGGATTCCCACGCCCAGGAAGGCCAGCGAGGCTTCGATCAGGATGGCCACCGACGAGAGCACCACCACCTGGACCAGTATCGGACTCCAGGAGTTGGGCAACACCGTGCGAAACATGTTGTAAGCCGACGATCCACCCAAGGCTTCCACGGCGATCACGAAGTCGCGTTGCCGCAGCGACAGCACCTGCGCCCGGGTGATGCGGGCAAAGCTGGGGATGCCGGTGATCCCCACCGCCACCAGCGCCGCCGTCTGGCTGCGACCCAGCACCGCGATGAGCGCCATGGCAAACAGGATGCCGGGGAGAGACAGCAACACATCGACGAACCGCATCAGCAAGGTGTCGCGCCAACCCCCGAAGAAGCCCGCCAGCAGCCCGATGGGCACACCCAGAACGGCGGCAATGGTGACGGCGCCAGCGGCCGTCACCAGCGAAGTCCTGGCACCGTGGACCACCCGCGCCAGGATGTCGCGGCCCAGCTCATCCGTGCCGAACCAGTGCTCACGACCCGGCCCTTGCAGCATCGCCCCGAAGTCCTGCTCCAGAGGGTCATAAGGCAGGATCCAGCGGGCCAGCAGGGCCAGCACCATCAGCCCGGCCAGGAACAGCAGGCTGAGCAGCGCACCCGGGCGCCGCAGCAGACCCCGCAGTGCCCGCACCGCCCGTCCACGACCCTGGCTCATCGGGGTGCCTCCTGCGCAACATCGCTGAAATGGCAGGCGCTGCGCCCCGACTGGCCTGTGAGCCCGATCAACGCAGGGGCTTCCACGCGACACCGTTCAACGGCCCGGAAGCAGCGCGGATGGAAATGACAGCCCGACGGCGGTGCTGCGGGGTTGGGGATATCCCCCTCCAGAATGATGCGTCGCCGCTGGGACCGCAGCCGTGGATCGGGCAGGGGCACCGCCGACAGCAGCGACTGGGTATAGGGATGGGTCGGCGCTGCGTACAGCCGATGCTTGTCCGCTTCCTCCACCACACGGCCCAGGTACATCACCGCCACCCGATCGGCTATGTGCCGCACCACCGAGAGGTCGTGCGCGATGAAGATGTAGGCCAAGCCCAGCGCCTGCTGAAGATCCTGCAGCAGGTTGACGATCTGGGCCTGGATGGAGACATCCAGGGCAGCCACCGGCTCATCCAGAATCAGCAAGCGCGGCTTGAGGGCCAGTGCCCGGGCGATACCGATACGCTGTCGTTGCCCCCCGGAAAATTCACTGGGAAGACGGCCGGCCATCGATGAGGACAGTCCGACCCGCTCCAGCAGCTCATCGATCCACGCCTGGCCGCCCGACTCCTCGAACAGCCCATGGATGCGCAACGGCTCGGCCACGATCTCGTTGACCGTCTTGATCGGATTCAGCGATGCATAGGGATCCTGGAACACATACTGCATGTGACGGCGCTGCCGGCGGCGCTCCGCAGCCGACAGGTGGGTCACATCCTGCCCGTCGAACCGGACCGCGCCACCGGCTGCGGGCAGCAGCCCCATGATCGCCCGCCCGGTCGTGGTCTTGCCGCAGCCGGACTCTCCCACCAGACCCAGAGTCTCACCCGCGTGCACCTGCAGGTTCACACCGTCCACCGCGCGGACCGAGCCGGTCTGCCGGCGCAGCACACCGCTCCTGATCGGAAAATGCACCTGCAGCCCCTGAACCTGCAGCAGGGGCTCCGATGACGCGGCCGCGGGTCGCACAGTCGGTGCGGCGACCGGTTCGGCAGCCGTCGATGGGGCGGGTGCCTTGTCCCACGCGTCTGCGCTGCGGTGGCAGGCACTCGCATGGCGTTCAGAAACCGGCTGCAGGGCGGGCTCATGGCTGAGGCATCCGGCCGCCTCGCTGGCCCAGGCACAGCGGGGATGGAACACGCAACCCCGCGGCAGATCCGCGGGCGATGGCGGCTGACCGGTGATGGGGATCAACCGGCGCTGCGCACCGTCGAGCCGTGGCATGCTGCGCAGCAAGCCCACCGTATAGGGGTGCCGGGGCTGGGCAAAGATCTCGTCCACCGGGCCCGATTCGACGATGCGCCCGCCGTACATCACCAGGACCCGGTGCGCCACCTCGGCGATCACACCCAGGTCGTGGGTGATCAGCACCACGGCGGCCCCGGTTTCGGCCTGGCGGCGGGCCAGCACCGCCAGCACCTGGGCCTGGACGGTGACGTCAAGCGCCGTCGTGGGCTCATCGGCAATGATCAGTCGGGGCTGGCCGGACATGGCCATCGCAATCACCACCCGCTGGCGCATTCCGCCCGAGAACTGGTGCGGGTACTGGTGCACCCGACGCTGGGGATCGGGAATATCCACCTCACGCAACAGATCGACCGCCCGCTGGACGGCCTGGCCTGGCGCCAGACGGCCGTGAGCAACCTGCCCTTCGACCACCTGGCGGCCCACCTCGAACACCGGGTTGAGCGTGGTCGAGGGGTCCTGAAAGACCATGCCCACATCCTGCCCGCGGATCTGCCGCAAGGTCTCGGGACTGGCCGTGGTGACCTCGGTGTCACCGAGACGGATCGAGCCCTGCACACGGGCGTTCGGCGCCAGCAGGCCGGTGATGGCCAGCGAGGTCACGCTTTTGCCCGATCCCGACTCGCCGACGATCCCTACCACCTCATTCGGGAACACATCGAAATCGACCCCCCGAACCGCAGGCACGACACCCCCCTGGGCGGCAAAGCCGACATGCAGACCCCGAACTCTGACAACAGGCTCAGACATGCCGGCAGCCACCTGCAACCTGCGTTGACGGCCGGCCCACCTTCATTCAGCGCAACCCGATGGTTCGGGCCACCAGCATGTTGTCGATCTCGCGGGTGATCCCGCCCAGATTCTTGGCAGCCACGATCAGGCCGATGTCGTAGGTGTTGGTCGGGATCGCAAAGGCAGACTCGACCAGCACCTTGTTGAGGTTGTCATAGGCCGCCTTGACATCGCTGCCGGAACCGAAGGTCTTGTTGACGCGATCAATGGCGGCAACATAGGCCGGATGCGGATGGGGGTCGCCGAGAACCGGGTTCTTGACGGTGCGGTAGATGCTGTTGGTGGCCACCCGGGTCGGGAACTTCTGGATGTTGCCGATGCCGCCAAACGTGGCAGCAAACTTGCCACCCAGCAAGGCATCCACATATTCGGAGCCCTGCTTCATGTCGAGCTGGACGTTGACGCCCACCTTGGCCAGGGTGCTCTGCACCACCTGGCTGATGGCCACCGAGGCCTGGTCGCCGCCGTTGACCAGCAGCTTCCAGTTGCTCTGATCGGCCGCGGAGAGTCCGGAGTCCTTGAGCAGCGCGCGGGCTTTGTCGAGATCGAAGGCGTAACGCGCGTCATAGGACTTGTCGGCGGCCGGGCTGGCCGGTACCCACGGCAGTGCGGTGACTTCGCCCAGACCGGCATAACCCACCTGGAGGATGGCGCGCCGATCCATCAGGTGGTTGAAGGCCTGACGGTATTTTTCGTTCTTGAAAGGCCCCTGGGTGGTGTTGATGCGAAACACCTGGACCAGAGGACCAGGCCCCTGGATCAGCTGGTAGCCCGCACCACGCAGGCGCAGCGCGGAGCGCGAGTCACCGCCGTAGATGATATCGACCGAGCCCGATTCCAGGGCCGCATTGGCGGCCTCGTTGTCACCGAACACCGTGAGCTCGAGCTCCTTCATGATCGGCTCCTTGGCACGCCAGTACTTCGGATTGGCGGTCATGCGCACCCGCTGCCCCAGCACCCGCTCGGCCAGCATGTAAGCGCCCGTGCCAGCCGGTTTGGTCTCGACGGTGTCGATGCCCTTGGGATCGATCGGCGAAATGAACTGCAGCAGATCGGTGATCTGCTTGTCGGGCACCGGACCGCTGAAGTTCAGACGGATGGTGCCGGGGTCCACCACGGTCCAGTCCTTGACCACCGACATCGTGGCGTAGACGTTCTTGCCCTTCTGGGGATCGGCGGCCTTCTTCAAGGTGGCTGCGACCGCCTCGGCATTGAGCGGCGCACCGCTGTGGAACGTCACGTCCTTGCGCAGGCTCAGAGTGACCGACAGGTTGTCCTTGGCAATCGTCCAGGAAGTGGCCAGGCTGGGCACGGCCTGCCCTTCGGCCGTGTATTCGATCAGGCTGTCGTACAGGTTCTTGATCAGCGGGAAGTTGTTGGACGAAAACTGCTGCGGATCGAAATTCACCACATCGGTCAGGAGCGCCACCCTGAGCTTTCCACCCTTGAGTTCCTGAGCACTTGCCAGGCCAGACCAGAGCAGCACGCTGGCTGCCGTCAGCATCAGGCCCTTGAGCCCTGTGCGCCGAATCATGTTGGGGATTACCGGAGTTGCCATGGATTACATCCTCTCAAGGTTGAAACACACACACCATGCCGCCGGACGGCAGCCACTCAAACACCCTCGCGCCAATCCGACACCGGATCCAGCGGATACATCGGCCGCGGAATCCTGCGCCAGGGCAGACCCAGCACATCGGACTGGCCGGGGCCCCGGGTATCGACCCGGATGACCTCCGACGCAATCGGTGCGAAATACTGGAAATTGGAGGCCGTCTTGAGAACGGCCATGCGGTAATCGGTGGGCTCCACGCCCATGGCCTGATACACATCCGGCAGGTTGCCGGCCACGCCGCGCAACTCGCTGATCAGCAGCGTTACCGGCCCGACATCGAACACCACGGTGCATCCCATGTCGACCTGGGTCTGGTAATGCCGGGTGACCTTGACCCAGCCTCCGCCCACACGGCGCACGGTGCCGGTGACCTTCAAGGGCTGGAAAAAGGCAGGGGCGCTGTGTCCACCGATCTCCAGGGTCACGGTTGCGCCCTCGCCCGCCTGGGCCAGCCGCAACGCAGTGACCGGTTCGATCAGCGGGACCAGCGCGCGCCCGCGTATGCCCAGCCGCAGCATGGCTTCGAGAATCAGGTTGCTGTCGCCAGCCGAACCGCCGAACACCGTGTCGCCGGTGTCGCTGAGGACCACCACGCCGCGTTCGGCCGCATCGGCACGCCGCACCGCGTCGTCGATCGACAGCGCCTCGCGCACCTGGAAATCGTCTCGCATGGACCAGGCCAGATCGGCAAGTTCGTCTGCACAGGCGTGCGCCAGTGCGGGGTCGCCATCGGTGACAACGATGGTGGCCCAGCCCGCCTCGGCCACGTCGAGCCAGGGCTGCATGGGGTAATTGGAAGCCTGCAGCACACGGGGATCGCGCTCCATGTCGCGCGCCCGGTCGAACCAGCGCTTCATGGGACCCCGATCGGTCAGGAACTGCTCCTGATGCGACAGCAGAGGCAGCTTGCGCCAGACCATCACCGGTCGGACTTCGCGGCGTACGATGCGGATCAACAGCGCCGTGCCGATGACGCCGGTATCAAAAGGATCGTGCGGCTGGGTGCGATGGCCCACGATGGCGTCGCAGTGCTCCACCATCTTGCGGGTGATGTTGGCGTGGTGGTCCAAACCCAGGACGATGGGGACATCCGGCCCGAGGATCTCCCGGCACAGAGCCACCTGGTCTCCTTCCACATCGTCCACGCCCTCGGCCGCACAGGCACCATGCAACTGCAGGGCGAGTCCGTCGACCGTACCCGCCTGTGCCAGACCGGTGCGTATCTTGTCCTGAAAATACCGATAGGCGGCACGGTCGATGCGGCCGCCCGCCGTCGCCCAGGCGCGGATCACGGGCACCGTCTCGATGCCGGGACCGGCATCCTCGGCGGCTTTGAGATGCCCGCCCACCTGGCCCATCCCCCGGAATGCGGTCAGGATTTCCGGCCCCTCCACCACGCCGAATGACTCGTAGTCACGCAGCGTGGTCGGGACCGGGTTGAAGTCGTTGGTCTCCTGTCCGATGTGGATCAATGCCAGTCTCATGGGATCGTCTGCTGTGGGTTTTCGATGATGTTATCGACGGCGTCGGGACCGGCTGTCACGGCTTGTTTCACGGCGCGAAACAGGTCCCGGGCGCTCACAATATGCCCAGCCGCCTGAAGACGCTGGCCAGCGATTCGCCGCGCTGCAAAGCGTCGCGGGTATCGTTCTCGCCGCGCACCTTTTCCAGAGCCCGATCGATCACGGCATGCTCATGCGAACGCGGGATGACCACCACGCCATCCACATCGCCAAACACCAGATCACCCGGATCAATGCTCACGCCGCCACATTCCACCCGCACATCCCGATCGACCATCCGGGCCCGGCCCTTGGTGTCCAGGGGGCCGATACCCCCATGGAAAACTGGAAAGCCCATGGCCCGGATCTGTCGCACATCACGGACCAGGCCGTCGGTCACGCAGCCCGCAGCACCCCGCGCGACCGCGGCAGTAGACAGCAACTCGCCCCAGGGCGCAATCCGCTCGGTGGGCCCGTTGCAGGCCAGGACCACCAGATCCTGGGGTTGGAGATCGTCCACCAGCGCGATCTCGACGTCGTAGGGATTTTCCCCGTCGCGCAGCGCATAGGCCGGCATGTACAGGCCCGTACGAGCCCGCCCGACCATGACCTGCTGCTCATCGAGCGGACGGATAAACGGACGCATGGCCCGGCGTGACAGGCCCAGGCCGTCCATGATGTCCGACAGGATGGCCGAACTCAACGGCATCAGGTCAGAAGGATTGATCGCTGGCATGCTGACTCCTTGATCAGGGGGCACCCCGCTTTCAAGACGAGGGCACGAACTCACGGCACAGCCGTTTGCCGCTGCATCCTACACGCCCGCGGCGGCGCTGCCCAGCCTGCCCTGGGACGTCGCCCAAGCCTTCCTAGGGTTGATGCGCTTGACGCTGCCGCTTCATCGGATATAAGCTGGAAAGAGGGATTTTCAGAAGCCGCTCGCCGCCACCTTGGATCGCCCATCGCCATGGCGCGAGGCCGGTCGAACCGGCCTGCAGCGTGACCAAGAGGATAAGGATGAGTCTGGATCGGCGTTATGTGGTAACCCCCGTGCACAAAGCCATGCAACTGCTGGACGCGCTGGTCGCCAGCAAGGGCGCCATGACCCTGTCGGACCTGGCGGCCTGCACCGCGCTGCCCAAGACCACCGCCTTTCGCTACCTGTACACCCTCAGGGCCTCCGGATTCGTGACCTACGACGAGCGTTCCGAGCGGTACCTGATCGGCTCGCGCGTGAAACTCGGCCCCTCGCTGCCCACCGAGGCCGAGCGCATCCGCAAGGCCGCTCACCCGGCCCTGAGACGCCTGCAGCGGCAGTTCAATGAAACGGTCAACCTCGCCATCCGCGACGGTTCGGACATTGTCTACATCGACATGGTCGGTTCCACCCGGCTGCAGCACACCGAGGCCATGATCGGCAAACGCGACCCCCTCTACTCAACCGCACTGGGCAAGGCCATCCTGCAAACCCTGGGGGCCTCGGACCTGGAGCGGATGGTGCCGCGCCAGATGCGCGCACGCACGCCGAACACCATCACCAATCGCGACCGGTTTCTGGACGACATCGCCCGGTCGGCGCAGCGTCAGTACGCGCTGGACCTGGAAGAGAACGAAATGGGCGCGCGCTGCGTCGCCGCAGCCATCTGCCCGCCCGGCAGTGGCAACGCCATCGCAGCCATCAGCATCTCGGGGCCCTCCCAGCTCATGCCCATGGAGACCCTGGACCGCATGGGCCGCACGCTGGCACGGGCGGTCAGCGCGCTGGACATTGGCACCCCCCTTCAGTAAGCCCGTCGATCGCGGGCTTGGGGTGGGCTAGGCCACCGACCGGTCTCAGGCCGGCGATGCAGCGCGTACCGCCTGGATCAGGCCCTTCATGTAGCCCACCGCAAAGATCTGCCCTCGCACCATGTAGCCGGGATCGGAGTTGCTCTCGCCTTCCATCGTCGGTGCGTGGTCCGGCCGCAGCGGGCCGTCGTAGCCCACCTCGTGGTAGGCCCGCATGGCCTCGAACATGTCCGTCTTGCCCTCGTCGTGGAACGTCTCCTCGAACAGAGGCACGCCGCCCCGGATATCGCGGAAATGGGCAAAGAAGATCTTGTTTCGCCGCCCGAAATAACGGATCGCATCGGGAATGACGACGCCGGGCATGGCGGCAAAGTTGCCCTGGCACAGGGTCACGCCGTTGCTGGGACTGGGCGCCATGTCCAGCACCCTCTTGAAGGCGTCCATGTCCCGCATGATGCGGGCCAGGCCGCGCACCGGCGACATCGGAGGGTCATCCGGGTGCAAGGCCAGTTTCACACCGGCCGCCTCGGCCACCGGCAGCGCGCGACGGATGAAGTATTCAAAGTTGGACCACATCTGCGCATCGGTGGTCTCGCCGGCATAGGTCAGGGCCCGGGCGGCTTCGTCGCGTGCGTCGAAACGCGTGACCAATGCGCCTCCGCGACCGGGAACGGCGACGTCGGTGCGCAGCCAGTTGAACACCGCCATGAAGTTGTAGCAATAAACCGGAATCCCGGCGCGGCCCATGTTGGTGATGCTCTGGCACACACTGGCGATGTCGTCGTCCCGCCCGGGCAGCCCCAAGGTGATCCGATCGGACAGCTGGTAACCCTCGATCACCGACAGCGTGAGTCCCTGGGCCTCGACCTGTCGGCGCATGGCCAGCAAATCCTCGTAAGCCAGCGGGGGGCCCTGCTCACGCTGCGGCGCCATGGACAGTCCGGGCACGGTGCTGACCACATCGCTCATGCCCATCTGCCGCGCCAGCCGCAGGTCCGCGTCGGCCAGCGGCCGTGACACCATCGCCAATTTCATGTCATCTCCTTCATGTACCTGCCCGACCCGGCCTGCCGCCCATCGGTCAGGCGGCGGGCGGCGGCCAGTTGGCATCATCCACCCCCGGTTTGCCGCCCACATCACGGGTCAGCCGGTGAAAGCCGCGCCAGGCAAAAACACCCAACGCGGCCGATAGCAGAAACAGCCACTCCCCCAGGCCCTCAAAGGCCGGTCGATGCACGCTGGCCTCCCAGCCCAGGTACAGGGCCATCCCGAGAAACGGCGCAATGGCACCCCGAACACCCGTCAGGGTGACATGGATCCCCATGTAGGCGGAAAGCTGGTCCCTGGGCGCAAAATCGTTGTGACCCAGCTGCCAGGCCAGCGTTCCTCCGGCGTTGACCACGCTGGTCATCAGGCGACCCAGTGCGAGCCACCACAGTGAAAGGTTCATGGCCCCCCAGAACATGACCACCGTGCCCATCACCCACAGGGCATTCTGACGGGCTCGGAATTCGGTCACGTGCACCCGGTCGAGGTAATGCGCCCACAGATGGATGGTGGTGAAATTCAGCAGGAAGGGGATGATCATCACGATGGCGATGCTGGTCGCGTAGTTGGCACCGATCTCGCGGGACACCAGATACACCAGGGGCGGCTCCAGCATCATGGCCGCCATGCCGGATACGAACTGGAACCACTGGTAACGGGCGTACAGCGGATCGGCGCGCAGGATGCTGAGAAAGCCGTTGCGCCCCTCGTCGCGGTCGCTGCGCCGCTCCAGCACCTGGTGGCGCTTTTCGCCCTGGATGACGACGCCGGCAAAGGCCCAGACCCCGATGCCACCGGCCACCACACCGATCGCGAACAGCCACCGGAAACTCTCGGGGTGAGCGTCCAGCAGCAGGCTGCCCAGTCCGGTGGTGCACACGATCATCAGACTGGTGACGGATTGCAGGCGCCCTGTGATCCGGGCGCGCAGGGCACGGTCGTAATTCAGGCTCCAGACGATGCTGCGCATCGTGACGATACCGGCGATCAGCAAGCGGCTCAGCACCACGCTGCCCAGCACCACCCAGGCGCCGGCCGGCGTCTGAGGGCTGATCGCGATGGCCGCGACGCACAGCAGGATCATCATCTGCAAACCCGTCACCAGGGGCACCTTGGGGCGGGCCATCGCAAGGCGGTTCCAGAGAAAGCTCGACAGATTGCCAAACATGGGCGATGCCGAAATCACGGCAATCATCCAGGGGGGTACCTGAAAGGCCTTGGCAGCCAGAACCGCCGCAAAGCCACCTTCCATCAGGCTGGTGGCCAGCGGCATGCTGAACTCGGTCCACTGTTCACGCCGAAAGCTCTGCCGGACCGCCGGCTCCAGGTAGGACGGGGCGCGGAAATTGTCGATCAGTGACATGAGTCCTCAATCACTCCCAGAACCGCGCATGCGCTGTGCACGGCACCCGAGTCCGGTCAACAGTCGGTGGCCAGATGCGCGACGCAATCGCCCCGCTCAACCCGTCCGAAATGGCGCTGGCACACCACCATGCCATCGCGGCGGAAATGGCAGGGCACCGGCGCTCGACCGGGGTTGTCGACGAAATGGACCAGACCAGCCAGATCACCGCGGCGAACCTCGGCACCCAGATCCACCGCAGGCTCCAGCAGCCCCGCCTCTGGCGAATAGACGTAATGGTCCAGGCTGGAAACCTCCATGAGCCGCGTCTTGCCGGACGGTGCATCGGGCGTCTGGCCCCGCATCACCCCGGTGAAGCGCAGGAAATTCCGGACCCCCCGGTCCAGCATGGTCAGGCTGGACCGGTCCACGTGGCCACCTCCCCCAAATTCGCCTCCCAGGGAGACCAGCCCCTGGCGCGCTGCGGCAGCACCGGCCAGCCGGCTGTCGGGGTTGTAGGCCCAGACCATGCTGATCGGCGAGTCGAAGGCCATCAACGCGGCCATGGCCCGCTCGTCCAGGGCAGCGTCGCCGCTCTTGCGCATGGAGCAGAACGGCACATAACGCAGCGAGGACCCGCCGGAATGCAGGTCGTGGTGGTAATCCGCCATGGGGTACAGCACCGTTTCGATGTAGTGCGATATGGCGAAGGTGGGTGTGCCCAGCGGATCGCCCGGGAACGCCCGGTTGAGGTTGCCCTGGTCGATTGGCGACACCCGCGTACCGGCCATGGCCGCTGGCAGATTGGCCGCTGGCATGATGATCACCCGGCCACGGATCTGCTCGGGCTGCAATTCCTGGATCAACCGGGCCAGCACGATCTGCCCCTCGTATTCATCACCATGGTTGCCGGCCATCAGGAAGACCGTCGGCCCTTCCCCATTCCGGATCACGGCCAGCGGAATGGCGATCGCCCCATAAGCCGAACGGGTGACCGAGTGGGGCAGGTGAAGCCAGTCGACCTGCTTGCCCTCGCGCTGGTAATCGATGTCGGTAAAGATGATGGTCGGGTTCTTCATGGTGTTCGGATCGGAGAGAACATAAGGGTCAGGGGTCGTTCGACGGGCAGGATTCAATGGCCGTGCCACCAGCGGCCATCGAGCACCAGCCCTCGGGCCTTGAAGCGGTGCGTGCCGGTGATCACCTGGCCCACCACATCCTGGTACTCGGTGGGCTGCTCCAGCACATCGAACAGGCTGGCTTCGCCAACCGAACCGGGGCGCAAGGTGCCCAGATCGGGCCGGCGTATCGCACGGGCCGCCTGGTGGGTGGCACAGGCCACCACCTGGGGCAGGGTCATACCCAGTGCGTGGAACTTGGCCAGGGTTTGCAGCAGGTCGAAGGCCGGTCCGTTGATGGACAGCACGTGCACATCCGAAGAGATCACATCGGGCAGGAACCCGGCCGCCAGCATGGCCCGGCTGGTATCGAAGCCGCACGAACCGGCCCCATGGCCGATATCGAAAATCACTCCTCGCTCGCGGGCCGCGAGGATCTCGGGGCGCACGCCACCTCCCGGATGCGAGGGCGCGTTCGGAAAAGGGCGGAAGCAGTGGGTCAGGATGTCGCCGCGGCGCAGGCGGGAGGTCACATCCAGGCGCGACGGAGGCGGATGATCCAGGTGGGCCATGAGGGGCAGCCCGGTGGCTTCGGCCACCTCCAGCGCCATGTCCAGCGGTGCAATGCCGGAAGCCCCGCTGGCGTTGCGCCCGACCCGGACCTTGATGCCCACCATCAGGTCGGCATGCTCACGGGCCACCCGCACACATTCCTTGAGGTCGAGCAGCCGCAGGTCCTCGCACTCACCGATCATCACGGTGTCTGAGAAGGCAAAAATACCCGCGAACGACAGATTCAGCAGCGGCAGGATGCGTACCGGCAACGCGGGTTCGATCACATGCTTGCGAAACCCGGGGAAGTTCCCTGGTCCCGCCGTGCCCGCGTCCACAAAGGTGGCGGTGGCGCTGGTGCGCGCCAGCTCCACCGCATCGACCCCGATGGACGTGCCGCCCCAGTACACATGGGTGTGCAGGTCGATCAGGCCGGGCATGACGATGCTGCCGCTCACATCGCGCACCTCGGCATCGGCTGGCGCAGCCAGCGCCGGGCCCAGGGCCGCCACGCGGCCCTCGGAGAACAGGACGTCGGCCGGGCCATCGATCCCCTGCGAGGGATCGATCACGTGACCGCCGCGCAACAGCAGGTGACGGGGGTGGGGATTCGCAGTCATGGGGGGGTCTCACAGGCGAGTATCAGACTGCGCACCAGCAGGGCGTCATCCTCGGGTGCGACGGTCTGGGGGTTGAGGATCAGCACGCCCTGGCCGGCCAGACGCTCGCCCAGGTGCACAGGAACGGATGCGCCCTGCAGGCGCTGGCTCAGACGGTGCGCCGAACCCTGCACATGCAGGTGCAGCAAGGGAAGAGGCTGCTCGGCGCCGTCGGCCGGCACCAGGGCCGCCCTCAGGCCGGGGCAGGCCGCCAGGGCCTGCGCCATCGCGCGCAGGCGCTGCTCCAGGGCCTGCGCCAGGGCCGCCTCGTCGCGCCCGACGAAACGTTCCAGAGCGGTCAGCAGGCCGACGATTTCTTCCTTGCCCACCTTGAACCCTCGACCGATGCCGTGGTGGGGGATGCCTTGCAAGGCCTCCCGGTCGATCAGGTCCGAAGGCGACCAGGTCTGCGGGCTGACATCCATGTCCATCATCTGCACCAGCGCCGAGCCGATCAGGTCGCGCCGCCCGGCCAGGATGCCGCTGGACTGGGGGCCGCCGATGGCCTTTCCCCCGCTGAACACGACCAGATCGGCACCGGCTGCGACCAGGGCGCGCAGGTTCTCGCGCGGCGGCAGCTGGGCGGCCGAATCCACGATCACCGGCAGGCCCAACCGGTGGGCGGTCTCGATGACCATCGGAAGATCGGGCAGCGTCTGGGGGGTGGCCACAAACAGACAGGCCACGGTATCCGCGTCGGCCGCAGCCTCGATTTCCCAGGCTTCCAGTCCGCGCACGCCCGCGCCGGTGCCACGGTCGTTGTGGCCGATGTCGATGATCCGGGCACCTGCCAGGCGCACTGCATGGTCGTAGCTGTTGCGGTGGGTGCGTGCCATCAGCACCCGATGGGGCAGGCCCCGGGTATCGGGCAGCGCGGCCATGCGCCGCACATCCCAGCCCGCCAGACAGGCTGCCGTCGCCAGCGTCAGGCCCGCCGCCGCACCGGACGTCACGATACCCGCGGGTGCGCCGGTGCAGCGGGCGATCACCCGGCTCGCCGCCGACTGCAACTCCGACAGGTCCACCGAGCAGCGAGCCGCCTCGGCCATGGCCTGCAGCACGGCCGGTTCCATCAGGCTGCCGCCCAGGCGGGTCAGGGTGCCTGCGGCGTTGATGCGCCGGGGCACACCGAGCCGGGCGTACACCTCGCCCATCCCTCCCGAGGCATCGGCACGGGCCGTCAAGGCGCCGTCTCCGGATCAGCGACCGAATGGGCATCGCGCAGGTGGCAGGCCACCCAGCGGCCGGGTTGCAGTTCGCGCAACGCGGGTACCTCGGTGCGGCAACGCGGCTGCGCGTAGGGGCAACGGGTGTGAAAATGACAACCGGCCGGCGGATTCAACGGGCTCGGAACATCGCCCTCGATGACCAGCCGGTCCCGCCGCGCGGCAGGGTCGGCGATCGGTGCAGCTGCCATCAGCGCCTCGGTGTACGGGTGCAGGGGCTGGGCGAAGATCTGGCGCTTGGGCGCCAGCTCGACGATGCGGCCCAGGTACATGACCGCAATGCGGTGCCCGATGTGCTCGACCACCGCCAGGTCGTGCGAGACGAACAGGTAGGACAGCCCGAATTCCTCCTGCAAATCCATGAGCAGGTTGATCACCTGGGCCTGCACCGACACATCGAGGGCGGACACCGGCTCATCGGCAATGATCAGGCGGGGCTGCAGGGCAAGGGCGCGCGCGATCACCAGGCGCTGCCGTTGCCCACCCGAAAATTCAAAGGGATACCGGTCGGCGGCATCGGCCCGCATGCCCACCTTGTCCAGCAGCGCCAGCACCCGATCACGCCGCTGGGCCAGATCGGTGACGCCGAAGTTCTCGAGCGGCTCACCGATCAGTTCACCCGCCTTCATGCGCGGGTTGAGCGAGGAATAAGGGTCCTGGAACACCATCTGGACCTGCCGGCGGTGCGGCCGCATACCGGCTTCATCGAGGTCGGTGACCTCCTCCTCGCCCAGCCAGATCCGGCCAGCGCTGGGCTGCTGGAGCTTCATCACGGTGCGGGCCACCGTCGACTTGCCGCAACCGGACTCGCCCACCAGGCAGAGTGTCTCTCCGGCTGCGATCTCAAACGAGACCCCATCAACGGCCTGCACATGGCCCGACACCCGTTGCAGCAGGCCCCGACGAACCGGGAACAGTTTCTTCAGACCCTCGACACGAAGCACGGCCGTCATACGCTGGGCACCCGGTCCATTTCCCAGCATGCAGCCAGGTGTTGCGGTGTATCCCCCTGGCGCAGCACCGGAGTCTGCGCGCGGCAGCGTTCGGTGGCCAGCGGGCAGCGGGGAGCGAAGGCGCAGCCGCTGATCGCGCTGCGGCCGGGTTCGGGTTCGCGTAGCGAAGGCACGATGCCGGGGATCTCACTGAGTCGATGCACCCCCACGCCCTGACGGCCACGCGGAATGGAGGCCATCAATCCCCGGGCGTAGGGGTGCAGCGGCCGCGCAAACAGTTCGGCCACCGGCGCCTCCTCGACCTTGCGCCCGGCGTACATCACGACCACCCGGTGGGCCGTCTCGGCGATGACGCCCAGGTCATGGGTGATCAGCAGGATGGCCGCACCCACGCGCTGATTGAGTTCGGTCATGAGGCGCAGGATCTGCGCCTGGATGGTGACATCCAGCGCGGTGGTCGGCTCGTCCGCAATCAGCAACCGGGGGTTGCACGACAGGGCCATGGCGATCATCACCCGCTGTCGCATGCCACCCGAGAACTGGTGCGGGTAGTCCCGCAGCCGCCGCTGTGCATCCGGAATCCGCACCAGTTCGAGCATCTCCGCGGCCCGGGCCAGCGCGGCGCTGGGCGACAAGCCCTGGTGGATGCGCACCGCCTCGGCAATCTGCGCACCCACCGTGTGGACCGGGTTCAGCGAGGTCATGGGTTCCTGGAACACCATGGCCATCTGGTTGCCCCGGACCGACCGCATCTGATGTTCGCCCAGGACGGCCAGGTCCCGGCCCTCGAAATGGACCGAGCCCTGCACGATGCGGCCGATCCGATCGGGCAGCAGGCGCATCACCGACAGCGCCGTGACCGACTTGCCGCAGCCGCTTTCGCCGACGATGCCCAGCACCTCGCCGGGGAGCACCTGCAGCGACAGACCTTCGATCGCGCGCACCACCCCATCGCGGGTGAAAAAGTGCGTGTGCAGGTCTTCGATGGCAAGTACAGGCTGCATCACATCCGCCGCGAGATTCGAGGATCGAGCCGGTCCCGCAGGCCATCGCCCAGCAGGTTGACGGCCAGCACCACCAGAGCCAGGCAGATGCCCGGCGCAAAGATGGTCCAGGGTGCAATCTGCAGGTACAGCCGGCTGGACGCAATCATGTTGCCCCAGGTCGGGAGTTCCACCGGCGTGCCCGCGCCCAGAAAGCTCAAACCGGCCTCGGTCAGGATGGCCGAGGCACAGATGTAGGTGGCCTGCACGATCAGCGGCGCGGCCGTGCTGGGCAGGATGTGCCGCCACAGGATGCGCCCCACCGGCGTGCCGCTGGCCCGGGCTGCCTCCACATAGGGCAAGTCCCGGACCGACAGCACCACCGAGCGCACCAGACGGGTGACCCGGGGTATCTCGGGGATCGCGATCGCAATGATCACCACCTTCACGCTGGCGCCCAGCAGGGCCACCAGCGCAATGGCCAGCAGGATGGAGGGGATGGCCATGATGCCGTCCATCAGACGCATCACGACCGCATCGACCCGGGCAAAATAGCCCGACACCAGGCCGATCAGCGTGCCCGCCAGCACCGAAACCAGGGCCACGGCCAGCCCCACGATCAGCGAAATGCGGGCACCGTACACCATGCGGGCGTAGACATCGCGGCCCAGGCTGTCGGTGCCCAGCCAGAACGACGACGACGGGGGCTTGAGCCGGTTGACCGGCTCGAACGCGATGGGATCCGGCGCGATGAGCGGAGCGAACACCGCCGCCAGCAAGACCAGCAGCAGCAGGATCCCCCCCACCACGATGGTGGGATGCCGACGCAGGAAGTCGCCAGCCGGTGAACGCGATGCAAGGTGGGCCATCAGTTGTACCGGATCCGGGGATCGACCAGGCTGTAGGTGATGTCGATCACCAGATTGATCAGGACGTACACCGCCGCGCACAGCACCATCACCCCCTGGATGATGGGGTAGTCACGGCGCGAGATCGCATCCACCACCAGCCGGCCGATGCCGGGGATGTTGAACACACTCTCGGTGATGACCACGCCCGAGATCAGCAGCGCCACCCCGATGCCGATCACGGTGATGATGGGTACCGCCGCGTTCTTGAGCGCGTGGCGCAGCAGCAGGGGCAGGGTCGCCACGCCCTTGGCCCGGGCGGTGCGCATGTAATCCTCCGACAGGACCTCGAGCATGCTGGCGCGGGTGATGCGGGCGATCAGCGCCACATACGCCAGACCCAGCGCCAGCGAGGGCAGAATCAGGTGCCGAAGCCAGATCCACAGACCCTCCGACATGGGCTGGTATCCCTGCACCGGCAGCCAGCGCCACTTCAGCGCCACGAAATACACCAGCAGGTAGCCCACCACGAAGACCGGAACCGAAAAACCTGCGACCGCCAGACCCATCACGCCCCGGTCCAGCAGGGAGCCCGCCCGCCAGGCGGCCAGCACGCCGAGTGTCACCGCCAGCAGCACCGCCACCAGCATGGTGGTGAGCGCCAGCGACACCGTCGGGCCGGCGCGCTGCGCCACCAGCTCGGTGACGGGGACGCCCGAGAACATGGACACGCCCAGGTCACCCCGCACCGTCGCCCAGGCCCAGATGCCGAATTGCTCCAGCAGCGGCCGGTCCAGCCCCAGGCTGGTCCGTATGCGGGCGATGTTGGCCTCGGTGGCGTTGTCGCCGGCGATGATGGCCGCCGGGTCCCCCGGCGCCAGATGCAGCAGCGAAAAGACGAACACGCCCACGATCACCATGACCGGGATGACGCCGAACAGGCGCCGAAGGATGTAAGAAAACATGGCCGGTGCAGAACGCCGCCACCCCGCCCGGGGCAGCGGCAGGCTCAGTGCAGGATCAGGCGTAGCGCTCCACGTTCCACCATGGGATCACCTCGGGCACGGTCAACAGGCCCCGGATTCGGTCGGCCCGGTAGGCCGCCGGCTGCACCCACTGCCCGGTCTTGATGTCGTGCACATAGTCCATCATGGTCTTGTTGATGCGCCGGGCCACGCCCTTGCGCGCGTCCAGGTTGGGCGCGTAGGCCCACTCGGTGCGCATCTTCTCGATGTCGGCGTTTTCCGGCCAGCCGAACCAGGCCTTGCGGCCGATCGCCGCATGGGCGAACAGGCTGATCGGGCTGGACGTGGCGTTGCCACCACTATAGGTATAGAACACGTTCCAGCCGCCCTGTTCGGGGGGATTCTGGTTGGAGCGGCGGGTCACCACCGCGCCCCAGTCGGTGGAGGCCAGCTGCACATTGAAGCCGACCTGCCGCAGGTTCTGCGCCACCACCAGCATGGTCTGGTTCATGATGTGGATGTTGGTGGCATGCAGCAGCACGATGGGCTTGCCGTCATAGCCCGACTGCTTGAGCAGCTCGCGCGCCTTGGCCTGGCGCTCGGCCATCGATGCCTTGAGCATCAGGGCCTCGGATCCGTCCTCGACCCCCATGGCCGAGCCGCAGGCAAAGTGCGAGCCGCAGGTCTGGTAGTACTGCGGGTTGCCGATGGCTGCGCGCTGGATGTCTTCCTGGCTGATGGCCAGCTGAGCCGCCTTGCGCGCAGCCAGGTTGTTGAACGGCGGATGCAGGTGGTTGAGCCGCACCTGGCCCACGTTGCCGAGCTTGCTGAACACCTCGGTCTTGATGCCGGGCGTGGCCGTGAGCGTCGGCAGGATGTCGATCGGAGGCAACTCGAAGAAATCGACCTCGCCGGCCATCAGCGCGGAAGCCGCTGTCTGGGCATCGGGAATGATGTCCCAGATCACGCGATCGAGCATGACCCGCTTGCCACCGGCAATGCCGGAAGCCGGCTCGCTGCGGGGCACGTAATCGGGGTTGCGCTCGTACACCACCCGGCTGCCCGGACGGTACTCGGACTCGACGAACTTGAACGGGCCGGAACCGATGTGCCGGGTGATCTGGGTGTTGGGATCGGTGGCGGCAATCTCGGCCTTCATCATCACGCACAGCGGCGTGCTGGTCTTGGCCAGGGCATCGATCAACAGGCCATAGGGCTCCTTGAGCACGATGCGGAAGGTCTTCTCGTCCACCACGGGGGTGTCGGCCACCCGCTCGAACAGGTGCTGGCCGGCGCCGTCCTTGGCCTGCCAGCGGCGGATCGAGGCGACGCAATCGCGGGCGGTCACGGGTGTGCCGTCGTGCCACTTGAGGCCGGGGCGCAACTCGAAGGTGTAGGTCTTGCGATCGGCCGAAATGTCAGTTTTGCCCACCATCTGCGGCTGGGGATTGAAATTGGCATCGATGCCGAACAGCGTGTCGTACATCATGGCGCCGTGATAGGCCGCCATGTTTTGCGTGGTCCAGATCGGGTCCAGCACATTCAGGTCGCCGTGCGGCACCATGCGCACCTGCCGTGGCCGCTGCTGGGCCCGTGCCACCATCGGGGCGGCCACGCCGGCCAGGGCGGCCGCCGATACCCCTGCTTTCAATACGGAACGCCGTGTACTCGTCATAGGGTTGTCTCCAGTTGGTTCGGTCGAACTCTCATTGCGGCCCTGCGCCCTGCCTCATCAGCCCAACAGCGGCACAAAGCCCAATTCATTTAAGCACATCCTTCTGGCCCGGGCAACCGGCCTGCGGGGTCGGCAAAGCCAGGCAATGCTGCAGTTGTGCGGCCACCTGCTGCGCCTCGCCGGCATGCAGATTGCACGGATCCAGATCGAAAAATCCGAGGTCGGTCTGGTAGTCCCGGACCATCACCGGCGGCTGGCCCGCAGCCAGCGCATCCGCCAGACGGCGGGCCGTCCAGCCGCTCTCGGGAAGCACCATCACCCGCAGGCGGCTCAATGGATTTCCAGTCGGATCGGGCAGGATCCGAACCTGCAGACCGGGGCGACCCTGCAGGGTCTGCTGCCACAGCGCCAGCGCCTCGTCCTCACGCTGGCGCACGGCTGCCGCGTCCCGCCGCTGCCAGGCCCGCAGGGCGCCAATCAGGCCCGCCAGGGACTCTTTGCCCACCTTCATGCCGCGACCGATGCCCCGGTTCTGCAGGGCGGCAGCCCGCACCAGATCGCGCCGCCCGGCCACGATCCCGCTGGTGGGTCCGCCCAGGAATTTGTGCCCGCTGTAGGTCACCAGATCCGCACCCCGCTGCAGAAAGCCTCGCAGGTCGTATTCGGAGGCCGCATCCACAATGACCGGAACGCCCTGGGCATGGCAGATGCGGCAAAACGCCTCCAGGCCGAGCAGGCCGTGCTGCACCGTCATGTGCGAGACCACGAACACCGCACAGGCGGTCTGCGGGCCGATCGCCTGTTCCAGCTGGTAATCCCGGCTGCCGCTGATCGTGCCCACCGGCAACACCCGCGCTCCGCTGAGTTCGATGGTCTGCTGCAGCGACGCGCCATAACCCACCAGATGGCCCAGCTGCACCAGCACCTCGCGCCGCAGCCCGGTGGTATCGGGCAGACGCTCGATGGCCAGCAAGCGGTCGCCGGTCATGACCGCGGCCACCGACAGCGTGATCGCACTGGCGCAACTGGCCGTGACAAAGCCGGCCTCTGCGCCGGTGAGTTCGGCGATGACCTCGCCAGCCACCCGGTGCAGGGCTTCGATTTCGACGAACTGGCCCGCCATGGCGACCATGGCCGCGATCGCCTCGGGCACCATGATCGACGCGCCCAGCAGGGTCATCGTGCCGGAGGCATTGATGATGGGGCGCAGCCCCCATTCGGCCCGCAGGTCGCGCGCAGCCAGGCTGGCCAGGGCGTCCCCGTCCGCTGCGGTCCGGGCCGCTATCGGGTCAGCCATCGACCTGCAGGATCGCTTCGATCTCGACGCTGATGTTGCCGGGCAGCGACCCCATGCCCACCGCCGATCGTGCATGCCGGCCGGCATCGCCGAACACCGCCACGAACAGGTCCGAGCAGCCGTTGATGACCTTGGGGTGCTCGCCGAACGTGGGGACGCCATTGACCATGCCCAGCAGCTTGACCACCCGGCGCACCCGGCCCAGGTCGCCCAGCGCCATGTGCGCCACGGACAGCAGATTCAGACCGGTCAGCCGGGCATGTTCGTAGGCCTGCTCGACGCTGACTTCGGCGCCGACCTTGCCCGTGTGCTGGCTGCCGTCGGCCCGCCGGGGTCCCTGCCCGGAGAGGTAGAGAAACCCGTTGGCGAACACATAGGGCACGTAATTGGCCACCGGGACGGCGGGTGTCATCAGTTCCAGGCCCAGTGCCTTGAGCCGGGTATAGGGGGTTTCAGCAGACATGGTTTCTCCTCGTGAAACAACAGACACGGCGGCGATTCAGCATTCCAGCAACACCGGCCGGGCCGCCTCGTCGAGCGGCCAGATCGGACGCTGGACACGGGTGTAGGGCACCTTTCGATGGTCGCGCGGTATCGGTCCGCCCGAGTCGCAGTACAGCACGCGGCTGGCCAGCGGCGCAAAGGCCGCATGGAAATGGTTGGTGGATTTCACAACGACGATGCGCTTGTCGGCCAGCGAGACGCCCATGCCGGTGAACAGGTCGGCACCCATGGCCTGGTTGCGCTTGGTGATCAGCACCACCTCGATGCCGTCGAACTCGATCGCGGCGCTGTCGCCCAGCGGCATGGCGGCGTCGACGAAGGTCTGCGCGGCCTCGCGCACCAGGCGCCTGACGGTGACCCGGGCATCGATGGGCTGCCCCGAG
>VERU01000215.1 GCA_018882485.1 Rhodoferax sp.
CGTACCCGGTTGGTGGTGTGGCAATGGGGGCAGACGATATGCAGGGATGGGTTCATGGTGTCCTCGTACCCTGCCCACATGGCGGCGGCGCAACGCGAATCAAGGCCCTGCCTGGCGCTGGACTACCATGCGGACCGCTTGCTTTGCGCTGCATCAGGAGATCGTCGATGAACCATTGGGTCACCGTTTGGGCCACTTCGCTGCATGGCAGTTACCCGCATGGCACGCCCCTGGCCCAGCCGGATCTGGCGCTGGCCATCCCCGATCCGGCGCGCGGACTGTGTGATCAGGCGGTGCGCATGGTGCTGCATCCTGCCGCCCGGGGCCCGCGGGCCCGGGTGCGGCTGTCCAATGCCCATGGCGACCGACCCCTGACCTTGGCGGGCCTCAGTCTGGGCGAGCAGTGGGCGGCCGCCTCGTTGCTGCCGGGCAGCCGGGTCGGATTGACGGTGCAGGGGCAGGATCGTGTCACGCTGGCGCCCGGCGAGTCCTGCTGGAGCGACCCGGTGGCGCTGTCTCGTGCCGCCGCGTCGGGCGGGCCGGGCAGCGGCGCGCTGGCTCTGAGTGGGGTTGTCTGCGGCGCCAGTGGCCGCATCTCCTGGCACTCCAAGGCCATGGGCAGCTCCTACCTGGGACGCCCGGGGCACCCTGCCGCGGCCGATGACGAGGACGAATCCGGCCTGCCCTTTGCCACCACCTCCTGGTTCTGGGTCGATGCGCTGGACATGGAGCTGCCCGGCGGCAGTCACTGCGTGGTCTGTCTGGGCGATTCGCTGACCGATGGCACGGGCACCACACTCAATGGCCGCGACCGATGGACCGACCAGCTGCAGCGGTTGCTGACGCGCCGCCTGGGGCCGGATGCGGCACCGGTGTGCATCGTGAACGCCGGGATCGGTGGCAACCAGGTGGTGGGCTCGTCCGCGTCTGCGGCCGATGGGGCGCAGCGCTTGCGCCGTGGCCCACCTGCGGTGCAGCGCCTGGCCCAGGATGTGCTGGCGCTGTCGGGCGTGGGCAGCGTCATCTGGCTCGAAGGCATCAACGACTTCAGCGACGGCTGCGGTGCCTCGGTGGAGGCGGTGATCGACGGATTTCGTCAGGGAGCGTCCCGGCTGCATGCGGCCGGCCTGCGGGTGATCGGGGCGACGGTGCCCTCCGGACTGGGCGCTGCCACGGCCGGGCATGGCGGCGCACAGCAGGATGAGCGGCGCCGTCGGCTCAACACCTGGTTGCGCCAGCGGTCGGTGCCCGAGGGCGTGTTCGACAGCGTGATCGACATGGACGCCGCGCTGACCGACCCGGTCACCGGTGCCATGCGGGCGGCCTATGTGCCCGATGGGACTCTGGGTGGCCCCGGTGACCACCTGCACCCCAACCGGGCAGGTCACCTGGCAATGGCCGCTGCGGTCGACCTGGACCCTCTGCTCATGGGGGTCTGAGCGCCGCCGCTCAGAGCCACTTGGCCAGCAGCGAGGCCACCAGGCTGAGCAGCACGGTGGAGCCCAGGGGCAGGAACCACTCCCGTCCGAACAGCCGGAATTGCAGATCGCCGGGCAGGCGCCCGAAACCGAACCGACGCAGCAAGGGCAGCAACCACTGGATCAGCAGCATGGCCAGCAGGGTGACGATCAGCCAGCGGATCATGCGTTGTGGTGCCAGGTGGCCGGCATGAGCGCAGCTGCCGTGTTCACAGGCTGGCGCTGCGATCGCCCGCCGCGAAACCGAGCGCCGGCCAGGGCTCGCCCCGGCACAGCCCCATCACCTTGAACAGTTCGCCCATCTCGTGCTCCAGCACCAGCCGCTGGGCATTTGCGCGCTGCGACAGGGGGGCCGCGTCCAGCAGCGGACCGAGGCCGCAATTGAACAGGAAACGGGCCTGGCTGCAATAGCCCAGCAACTCCAGCCCGGCCTGTTGCGCCGCCACCGCGATACCGGTGAAGTTCACATGCGCGGTGATGTCCTTGCGGCCCACGTCGCTGAGCGGATCGCCGTCGGCACGGTGACCCTGGTGGCACATCAGGGTCCCCATGTGACGCTGCGGGTGGTAGTACTCGCGCTCCGGAAAGCCGTAGTCGATCAGCAGGACGGCCCCCCGGGTCAACCGTTCGGCCAGCGATTGCACAAAAGCCTCGGCCTGGGGGTGGATCTCGGTCAGGTAGTCGTGTTCGCCCGGCACCTCCAGCGGCGGGCACAACCCGGTCGGCCGGTCGGCCCAGCACAGCGGCGGCCCCCCGGCGGGACCGGCGCTCACGCCCCGTTCGTACCACTGGCCCTGACGTCGCAGCAGCAGTTGCACAGGCATCGCATCGAGCACCTCGTTGCCCACCACCACCCCTTCCAGGGTGGCAGGCCAGCCATCGGCCCACTCGATGGGCACGCCGCAGCCTGCCAGTGTCTGCTGCTGGCGCTGGCGCAGCGCCGCCGACAGCTCGACGATCACATAGCGCCGTATCGCCTGTCCCCTGGTCTGCAGGGCCTGCAGCAGGTCGCGGGCCAGCACCCCCGTGCCGGCGCCGAATTCCCAGACGGTGTCGCAGCCGGTGTGCTCCAGGGCTTGGGCCACTTGCGTTGCCAGGCACTGCCCGAACAGGGGCGAGATCTCGGGGGCCGTGACGAAATCGCTGCCATCGCGCGCCAGCGGCCCGAACTGCCGGCTGCTCGCGGCGTAATAGCCAAGGCCCGGCGCGTACAGCGCCTGCGCCATGAAGTGGTCGAAGCCCATCCAGCCACCCCGGGCGACCAGATCCGCCTGCAGCTGCGCCAGCAGCGTGTTCGGTAAACTCAAGCTTTCCGTGCCCATCGCCTGATTTTCTCCCACAATGTCCGACCAACCTGTCGCCCGAACCGTGCTCGTGACCGGTGCCGCCAAACGGCTGGGGCGCGAAATCGCGCTGGCGCTGGCGGCTGAAGGCTGGCAGGTGGCCGTGCACTACCGGGATTCGGTCGAAGAGGCCCATCAGACCCGGGCCGATTGCCAGCGCCTGAGTGGGCAGGCCAGCGAACTGTTTCGCGCCAATCTGGGTAACGAGACCGCGGTGCGCCATCTCATGGCCCAGGTGCTGCAGCGATTTGGGCGGGTCGATGCGGTGGTCAACAGCGCATCCACCTTCGAGCACGATGCCGTGGACAGTTTCGGCTTTGCCGCGCTGGACAAGCACATGCGCAGCAATGCCGGTGCGCCCATTCTGCTGGCCCAGGCCCTGCATGCCCACAAGGTCCAGCGGGCCGACGCCGAGGCATCGCAGGCCGAACCGGAGCCGGCGGTGGTGGTGAACCTGCTCGACCAGAAGCTCTGGAACCAGAACCCCGACTTTCTGAGCTACACCTTGTCCAAGGCGGCCCTGGAAGCGGCCAACACCATGCTGGCGCTGGCGCTGGCACCGTGGGTGCGGGTGGTGGGCGTGGCGCCCGGTCTCACCCTGACCAGCCATCTGCTGACGCCCGAGGCCTTCGAGTCCCGGCACCGGCTGTCGCCGCTGGGCCGGTCCTCGACACCGGCCGACGTGGTGGCCACGGTCAAATTTGCCATCGCCAATCGCTCGATCACCGGCACCACCCTGCTGGTGGATGGCGGCCAGCACCTGATGCGTTTCGAGCGGGACTTCTCGCTGATGTGATCGACCCCCACCTGTCCCGGATTTCACCATGCAAGCACTCAACGGCCGGCAATCGCTGACCCTCCATGGTCTGCGCTTCGAGGCCAGCCTCGGCATACTGGACCACGAAAAGACGGCGCCCCAGCCCATCCAGGTCGATGCCGAACTGAGTTTGGGCCTGCAGCCTCTGCTGCCGCACAACGACGAGATCAACCACGTGCTGGATTACCGCCGTGTGCGCCGCATCATCATCGACGAGTGCACGGCCGAACATGTCAATTTGCTCGAGACGCTCATCGGCAAGCTGGCCAACCGACTGATGCAGCTGCCCGGGGTTCTTGGCGTGCGCGTGAAGATCGCCAAGCTGGAAATCTTCGAGGACTGCGAGGTGGCCATCCGCGTGGAGGCCGGCGAATGGTGACGCAGTCCCTGTTCCACGAGGCCCAGGCGGGCGAAGCCGGCCTGCCCCCGCTGCCCGCGGGCGATGCCGATGTGGCGGCTGGCGCGGATGCGCCCCAACGCCGGCTGAAGATCGAGCGCGAGACCCACAAGCTGGAAAAACGGCTGTGCCGCCAGGTTGGCCAGGCCATCGTGGACTTCAACATGATCGGTGAGGGCGACCGGGTGATGGTGTGCGTATCCGGCGGCAAGGACAGCTACGGCCTGCTCGATATCCTGCTCAAGCTGCAGGCCCGCGCGCCGGTTCGCTTCGAGCTGATTGCGGTCAACCTCGATCAGAAGCAGCCCGGTTTCCCGGCGGATGTGCTGCCCCGATATCTGTCCGGCATCGGGGTCCCTTTCCGCATCGAGACGCAGGACACCTACAGCATCGTGAAAAAGGTGATTCCCGAGGGCAAAACCCTGTGCAGTCTGTGCAGCCGGCTGCGGCGCGGCATCCTGTACCGTGTGGCCGACGAGATCGGTGCCACCCGCATCGCCCTGGGCCACCACCGGGACGACATGCTGCAGACCTTTTTCCTGAACATGTTCCACGGCGGCAAACTCAAGGGCATGCCGCCCAAATTGGTCAGCGACGATGGTGGCCATGTGGTGATCCGTCCTCTGGCTTACGTGGCCGAAAAAGACCTCACCCGCTGGGCCGTGCACCGGCAGTTTCCCATCATTCCCTGCACCCTGTGCGGCAGCCAGGACAACCTGCAGCGCCAGCAGGTCGGCGAGATGCTGCGCGACTGGGAACGGCGCCATCCGGGGCGCATCGAGAGCATGTTCACCGCGCTGCAGAACGTCGTGCCCTCGCACCTCATGGACCGCAGCCGCTTCAATTTCCAGGACCTGCGTGCCACCGGCGTGGCTGATCCCGAAGGGGACCGGGGCTTCGATCCGCCCGACCTGCCGGCGCCCTCGCAGCCGGTGTTGTCCATGCTGGGTGGGGACTGACCCCGCCATGCAGGCCACCCGCATCATTGCCATCCGTCACGGCGAGACGGCCTGGAACGTCGACACCCGGATCCAGGGCCAGCTCGACATCGGGCTCAATGACCGGGGGCGCTGGCAGGCGCAGCGGCTGGCCCAGGCGCTGGCCGGAGAAGGCATCGACGCGGTCTATGCC